>CAZPUI010000695.1:0-3147 GCA_964589695.1 uncultured Solibacteraceae bacterium
CATCGGAGGGTCAACACAATCGATTGCGAACCCGCATCGCCGAGGCTCGAACCCGGTTTCGGCCTGCGGCCGAAACCCGCGGCCTGGCTGCGGGCGGGGATCCCGCTGTGCGGGACCGGGCTCGACGCTCGCGCGTCTCGCCCTTCCCCTACTCCCGCGCCAGGCCGATCGCGGTTTCTCTCCCCGTCAGCCCCAAACAAAAAGCGCCCCTTCCGGGGCGCTTCTTGTTTTGGCGGGGCTGACGGGGCTCGAACCCGCGACCTTCGGCGTGACAGGCCGACACTCTAACCGACTGAGCTACAACCCCATGTTGTCAAATTCCAGCAGCGCTGGTGGGCGATGACGGACTCGAACCGCCGACATGCTGCGTGTAAAGCAGCTGCTCTACCGACTGAGCTAATCGCCCGTATCGCCGAAACCAAATGTTGCCACTGCTTGGCGGAAAATGCAACGCAAAAAGCCGCCGTGGTGCATCCTATGCCTTGGCGGTAAGATTCCGGTGTTTCTTAAAAGACCCGAAGGCCTGCCAAAGGCCGTTCCCATGCGCGCTTGCGCTGGGCAAGCCAGGGAGCCAGCAGTGTTCATTGCATCCTGTTCAGATCTGGGTTCCAGCGGGTTGTTCTTGGCGACCGGGGGCGGGTTTCTCGACGCCTTGCCGGATCCCATGCGACCCGACCTCAAGGAAGTGACCTTCGTCATGGTGGTGGTCACCCTTCTCTTCTGGGTGCTGAAGGCCACCTTCTTCAAGCCCGTGCTTCAGGTGATGGACGACCGCGAAGGTCGCATTCAAGCCGGGACCACCAAGCGTGCAGAGGCGCTTGCTTTGGTGGAACAGCGCCAGGCCGAATACCAGGCGCGCATGGCTCAACTCCGCACCCAGGCCTTTGAGCACAAGAAGCGCTTGGCGGAGTCCGCCTCCTCTGAACGGCAGAAACTCCTGGAATCCACCCGAGCGCAAGTCGTCGAGGATCGTCGCGTGGCGCTTGAACGGCTCGAGGGCCAAAGCGCTACAGCCAAAGAGGACCTGGTAAGACAGGTGGACGAGCTCGCCGAATCCATGGTCAACGCCCTTCTGAAAGCCTGAGCCCGATGCTGTCGAGATTTCGCCGATACCTCCAACACGTGCCCCTGGTGGCCCTGTCCCTGGTGGGGACCACGCTTTCGGCCACCGACACCGCCGGCGGCCATGGGCCGGCGGTGACCCTCTTCGGACATGCACTGTCACCTGCAGCCCAGTTCGGCGTGAAGGTCATCAATTTCGGGATCTTCTTCGCAGTCCTCTACTTCGCCCTCAAGGGCGTGCTTTCCGTGGCCTTCAAGGAGCGGACCCGCGAGCTCGAGGAGAAGCTGACCCAGGCCGAGCGTGACAAGGCCGAAGGTGAGCAGCAGATCGCGGAACTGGAGGCCCGCATGGCCGACTTGCAGCAGGAACTCGATGGCATTCTCGCCAAGGCCTCTGCCGAAGCGGAAGCTGAGCGTGAACGGATCCTGGAAGGGGCGCGCATGGAGGCCGCCACGGTGGTGACGCAGGCCCGGGGGGAAATCGAGACCCGTCAACGCCAAGCCGAGCGCGAACTGCGGTCCCTTGTGGCTGACCTTGCCATGGAGGGCGCCCGGACTCGGATTGCCCATCGCCTGCAGGGCGAGGTTGCCCAGGCTGTCATGGATCGTTCCATTGAACAGGTAGGGGGTGCCCGATGAGTGCCACCCTCATTGCCAACCGCTACGCGAAGGCATTGATTGACCTTGCCGCTGAAGCAAACAGCATCGAGACCGTCCAGACCGAGATTCGGCTCCTTCAGGACCTGGTGCGGCGGAACACCGACGTGGCGCGCCTCGTGTCGGCTCCTCTCATTGCGCCGAGCAAGAAGGCCAAGGTCTTCGACGATATTCTGGCCACCCTGACCCTGAGCCCCCTGGTCCGAAGGTTCTTTACGGTGGTGTCCCAGGCTGCCCGACTGAACCTGCTCGACCCCATTGCAGAGGCCTTCCATCGCTTGGTGGATGCCCGCATGGGCGTGGTGGAGGCCCATGTCACGACCCCCCATCCCCTCACCCCCACCCAGATCGAGGCCCTGTCCCTGACCCTGATGCGCCGCACAGGGAAGAAAGTCCGCCTCGTTCCCAGCCTTGATCCCAGTCTCCTGGGAGGCCTCAAGGTTCAGGTGGGTTCCATGGTCTACGACGCTTCCCTGCTTGGTCGGCTTAGGCAGATGAGAACCAGCCTGCTTTCCGTCTAGGGTCCATCTCAAAGGCATCTTCGGAGGATTCAATTATGGACATTCGCGCGGAGGAAATTTCCCGCATCATCCGCACCCAGATCGAGCAGTTTGATGCCCAGGTGGATGTGTCCGAGGTGGGCACGATCATCAGCGTGGGCGATGGCATTGCCCGCGCCCATGGTCTGGACAAGGTGATGGCGGGCGAGCTCCTGGAACTGCCCCACGACGTCAAGGGGCTGGCCTTCAACCTGGAAGAGGACAATGTCGGCATCATCCTCTTCGGCGAATACCATTCGATCAAGGAAGGTGACACGGTCAAGAGGACGGGACGCATCCTTTCGGTTCCCGTAGGCCCTGCGATGGTGGGTCGGGTGGTGGATGCCCTCGGCAACCCCATCGATGGCAAGGGTCCCATCGAGCACGTGGGCTTCAATCCGGTGGAACGCATCGCCCCTGGCATCGTGGATCGCAAGAGCGTCTGCGAACCCATGCAGACCGGACTCAAGTGCATCGATTCCCTCATCCCCATCGGGCGCGGGCAGCGCGAATTGATCATCGGGGACCGCCAGACGGGTAAGACCGCCATTGCCCTCGACACGATCATCAACCAGAAGGGCAATGGGGTCATTTGCATCTATGTCGCGATCGGCCAGAAGCGCTCCACCATCGCCAACGTCGTGAAGACCCTGGAAGAATACGACGCCATGAAGCATACGATCGTGGTGGCCGCTTCCGCATCGGAACCCGCCCCCATGCTCTTCATCGCCCCCTACGCAGGGTGTGCCATCGGGGAATACTTCATGTGGCACGGCCTCAACGGTCAGCCCGCAGGGCCGGATAACCCTGGGCAACAAGTCTTTTGCGTCTACGACGATCTTTACCAACAGGCCGCCGCCTACCGCGAAATTTCCCTACTGGTGCGACC
>CAZPUI010000696.1:0-3137 GCA_964589695.1 uncultured Solibacteraceae bacterium
GCAACGAGCCCGGCATCTACATCTACGGCGAGTTCGGCGTCCGCATCGAGGACTGCTTCGTGGTCACGGAGGGGGGCGGCAAGACCCTGGGGGGCATGGAAGCCCGGGACATCGAGCACCCGTTCGGGTAGACAATGAGTCATCACCCAAGGATGGCCCGTGGACGACAACCCCTACCTGCCCCCCCAGGCGGAACTCTCGCCGCCCCCGACACCTGATCAGGGCCCCCTGGTGCCCTGGGAGGACAAGCTGACCTACCCGGACCTGTGGACCCGCATCCTGGAAACGGGGCGGCTCATGCTCCGCCCCAGCGATGCGGGCAGGGCTTTGGGGGCCTCAACCCGCGTGGCCCCAGCCGTGGGGTTCTTGGCCCTCGTGGGGCTTCCGGCCCTGTGGCTGGTGCAGATCGTGGTGGCCCTGGTGGGACCGTTGGATGCTGGGGCCAAATTCTCAGAGGTGTTCGGGCTGCCGCCCACCCCGGCTGCGCCCGCAGGCATGGAGTCCTTCCAACGCACCGTGAGCCTGGTGGTGGCACTCCTCATGCCCATCTTCATCGCCCTGGGTGTGGCCATCCTGGGAGGCATCAACCACCTGGGGCTCTGGATGCTCCGAGGGCTGCGGGCGCGAAGGGGCATCGATGTCACCTTCCGGGCGCTGCTGTACCCGGTGGCGTTGTTTCAGCTCGTGGGTGCCTGGGTGGGGTTCTGGGTCTTCCTCCCCCCCATTCCCGGCCTCGTGCTGCTGGGCCTGAGCCTGGTGTGGTGGCTGGGAACCACGGTCTACGAGGGGATCCTGCTGGCCCGGGCCCACGACACCGACACGTGGCGAGGCATCCTGGGGGTGCTGCTGATCCCCCTGCTCCTGGGTTGCTGCTGCGGTGGGGCCCTCTTCGCCCTGGGGCTTGCAGCCACGGCGCTGGGCGGTCGTTAAGCATGAAGGGCCCCACCCCCGTGCCCTGGCTGGCCTTGGGTATCCTTGTGGTGGTGGGCGCGGGTCTGGGAGCGCGGGCCTTCCTCCCGCGGATCCTGCCCTGCCCATTCAAGACCCTGTTCGGAATCCCCTGCCTGACCTGCGGCCTGACCCGATGTTGCTCGGCCCTGGCCGAAGGACGCTGGGCCGAGGCCTTCCACTGGCACAGCGGGGCCGTGGCCGCCCTGGCCCTGAGCCCCTTGGTCATCGTGTGGGACTGCGCCCGAGCCTGGCGCCGTCGCCCCTACCGCGCACTCCCGGAATCCAACGTGGCCCGATGGCTGACCCTGGCCCTGGTGCTTGGAACCTGGGCGGTCCAGGTGGTCCGGGGGGTGTAGGGGTCGAGAGCCTTGGGCCATACTGACCCACGTCCATTGGCGGCCCCATGCTCTACTCCGAGTTCCGACGCAGGCTTTGCGCCGAATTGTCCCCCTTCCTGGAGGCCCGGGAGGCCGAGGCAGAGGCCCTCCGCTGGTTTGAGGAAGGACTGCTCCACGGCCAAGCCTGGCTCCTGGCCCACGGCAGCGACGAGGTTCCCACCTCCGAGGTGGATCAGGTCCAGGCTTGGCTGCTGCGGCGCCGCACGGGGGAGCCCTGGGCCCATATCCTGGGCTGGACCTGGTTCCGAAACCATCGCTTCGAGGTGAACAGGGAGGTGCTGATCCCCAGGCCGGAGACCGAACTGGTGCTGGAGGCCGCCCTGGAGGTGGGACGGCGCCTGGGGGTGCGCCACGCCACGGATGTGGGAACGGGCTCGGGCATCCTGGCCATCTCCCTGGCCCTGGAAACGGACTGGCGGATCCAAGCCACGGACCTCAGTCGGAAGGCGCTGCGGGTGGCCCGTCGCAATGCCGAAAACCTGGGGGCGCGGGTGGATTTCCGGGAGGGTAACCTGCTGGGCCCCGTTCAGGATCCGGTGGGTCTGCTGGTGTCCAACCCACCCTATGTGGATCCCGCGGACGCCCCCAGCCTTCAGCGGGAATTGTCCTTCGAACCCGCCCTGGCCCTCTTTGCCGAGGACCAGGGCCTGGCCCTCTCCACGGAACTCCTGCGCCAGGCCCGGGTGCGTTCCGTGCCTGGGGTGGTGCTGGAGATCGGCGCGGGGCAAGGCGGGATCCTGCGCACCCGTGCCGAGGCCATGGGCTGGGGACGGGTGGCCGTTCACAAAGACTTCGCCGGGCACGACCGGATCCTGATGGCACTGTAGGCTGGACCCATGTCCGCCTTCCGCGCCCTGCGCCACCCTGACTTCGCCCTCTATTTTTCGGGCCAGCTGGTCTCCTGGGTGGGCACCTGGATGCAGACTGTGGCCCTGGGGTGGTGGGTGCACCGCCTCACGGGACAGCCCGCCTGGCTGGGCATCGTGGCCTTCGCCTCCCAGGCCCCCTCCTTTTTGCTGGGGCCCCTGGGCGGCGCCCTGGCGGATCGCTGGGCGAGTCACCGCCTGGTCCTGGCCACCCAGGCCATCCTGCTGCTCCAGGCCGTCGCCATGACCTGGCTGGCCTGGTCGGGTCAAGCCACCGTGGGAATGATCGTCGGCCTCGCCATTCTTCTGGGGCTGGTCAACGCCCTGGACCTTCCGGGCCGTCAGGTGCTCATGGCCCTCACGGTCCCCAAGCCGGACCTGCCCAATGCCATCGCCCTGAACAGCGCCCTGTTCCACGGCTCCAGGATCGTGGGGCCAGCCCTGGCAGGTCTGATCTTGGCCGTCTCGGGGGAGGCCGCCTGCTTTGGGGTCAATGCCCTCAGCTACCTGGCCTCCCTGGGCACCCTGGCCTTCGTGAGGGCCGGAAGGATCCCGCCACCCCCTGCCCACCAGACCATGCTGGCGAACCTCACCGAGGGCATCGGCTTCATCGGCGCGGACCTGCGCCTTCGCCACCTCATGGTCTTCATGGGCCTGGTGGTCTTCCTCGGCATGCCCTACACCGCCCTGATCCCGGTCTTCGCCGACACCATCCTGCATGCTGGCCCCAAGGGGGTCGGTCTGCTCATGGGGGCCGGAGGCATCGGCGTCACCCTAGCGGCCCTGACCCTGGCCACCCTCAAGGAGCCCCAGCGCCTCCCCCGCATCATGGCGGCTTCCACCCTGTTGTTTGCGGGGCTCCTCCCCGCCTTCGCCCTCTCCAAGCACATGGTGGGTTCCATGCTCCGGCTGGCCGGCTCCA
>CAZPUI010000697.1:0-3136 GCA_964589695.1 uncultured Solibacteraceae bacterium
GAAATGGCGAACCGGGCGCGGCCTTCACCCAGATAGCCAAGGCGTTCCAGGTATTCCTCCACGGTGTAGCCCCGCAGCATCCGCCGCAACACGGCATTGCTGCCGCTCTGCACGGGCAGGTGAAGAAAGGGCGCTACCTTTGGATTTGAAACAAGAGTCTGGGCCAACTCACGGGTGAAGTTCATGGGATGACTGGTGGTGAAGCGGAGCCATTCCACACCTTCGACTGCGGCAACCTGTTCGGGAAGTTCGGCAAAACTGCAGCCACCGCGATCACTGTTCACAGTTTGGCCCAGCAGTTCGATCTCGCGGAACCCGCGCGTCACCATCAGGCGCACTTCCGCCACGATATCGGCTGCGGGGCGGCTGCGCTCCTGGCCACGGGTCGTGGGCACCACGCAATAGGTGCAGGCGTGGTTGCAGCCTTCCATGATGGTCACCAGGGCCTTGGCGGTGGAACGGCGCTGGGTGACTTCCGGGGGCCAGAGGTGGTTGTCCGGGTATTCCCCGGTGTCCATGACCCTGACTTCCCCGTCCTGGGCCCGCTGGATGAGGGAGGGAAGCTGACGAAGGGCCATGGTGCCCAGCACAAAATCCGTGTGGGGGGCCCGCCGGAAAATGCCCGCCTGGTCCTGCTGGGCCATGCAGCCGGTGACCCCGATCATGAGCGGCCGCACATCCTTGACCTTCCGGAGGCGCCCCAATTCCGAATAGACCTTGTGGACGGCCTTCTCACGGATGGAGCAGGTGTTCAACAGCACCAGTTCCGCGGTTTCCAGGGAATCCGCGGGTTCGTGGCCCTCAGCCTGAAGGATCCCCGCCAGCTTCTCGCTGTCGTGGTCGTTCATCTGGCAGCCCCAGGTCTCGATGTGGTATTTCATCCGGATTCCTTCCCCTTGCTTCGATGCCGGAAGGGGAGGATCGGAGAACCTGACACCCGTGCGCCGGCCGGTCGCCTCAGGCGGAGGCGTCGTGGAGTCTCCATTCTATTTCAAAGCGGGCGCCCCTTCCCTGCTCCCCATCCACACGAATGCTGGCACCCATGAGGAGCACCAAGCGGCGACAGAGGCTCAGGCCCAGGCCCATGCCCCCCTGGTTCCTGGACAGTCCCTCCTCTCCCTGGCTCAAATCCTCAAAGATCCGCTCCCTCCGTTCCGGCGGGATGCCCGGTCCTTGATCCACCACCGAAACCTTGACCCGGCCCCGCGTGCCCACCTCGAGAAGCACCCTCACCTCACCCGCGGGTGTGTAGCGAATGGCGTTCCCCACCAGGATCCCCATGGCCCGCTGCAGGGTGTCGGCATCGAGGTTCAGTTCGATGGGTTCAGGATTGCGGGCCTCGAAGGCCAGGGTGATTGCCTTCAGGTCCGCCTGGGGACGGAGCTCTTCCACGAGGGCCGACAGGGCCTCCCGGAGGTCCAAGGGGGCGGGTTCGTACGGGTAGATATCGGCCTCGATGCGATTGATATCGATGAGATCCTCGACCATGCCCAGGAGCTTTCGTGCACTCATCTGGATGGCCTGGACATAGCGCCGGTGCGCAGGTTCCAGGGACTGGTCCAGCATCAGCTCCGTCATGCCCAGGATGGGGGCCAAGGGTGACTTCATTTCATGGTTCACAAGGCTGAGAAAGCGGGCCTTCACCCTTTCGGTGGCGGCCACCAGGGACCGCAGGGAGTCCTGCTGGCGCTTCAGGGCCAGGTGATTCTTGACCCTGGCCCGGGCAATCCCGGGCTGCAGGGGTTTCGTGAGGTAATCGATGGCACCCACCTCCAGCCCGCGGGCCTCATCCTCCTGTCGGTCCAGGGCGGTCACGAAGATGACGGGGATGTGAGCCGTGGCAGGATCCCCCTTCAGGCGCAGGCAGGTCTCGTAGCCATCCAGCCCCGGCATCATCACATCCAGAAGAATGAGATCCGGGCCCTCCTCCCGGGCCATGGCCAGGCATTCCTCACCGCTCCGGGCGAAGATCACCTCGCACATGCCCGACAGCATGAATCCCAGCACCTCGATATTGGTGATTTCATCGTCAACGATGAGGACTGTGGCTGCGTCTGTCTTGGCCATGGCCAACTCCGCGGGCGTGTCAATCTTGGGTAAGGATGGCTTCACAATGGGCGAGGGCAGATTTAAAGTCCAGCTTTTCCAAGGCTTTTCCCAGGGGACGCAGGCATTCAGGGTCCCCTGGAAACCCCCGCTCAAGTTCATGGAATAGGTCCCGGGCCGAAAGGGAATTGCGTCGCAAACGCTCCCGCAGCCGCCCCAACCGGACCCGCACTTCCGGCCAGGGGCGAACCTGCGTTGGCTGGGTGGGACCCGTGGGATGCAACTGGGATCGGATCGCTTCCAGAAGGATCCTCATGGAGGCATCCAGTCCCTCGAGCAGCGCCTGGGCCTCTTCCGCCCTCCCCGCCAGCAGGGTCCGCTCCAGCGTCGAGGCCCGCTCCGCCACGTCCCGTCCCCCAAGGGTGCCCGCAGCGCCTTTCAGATTGTGGGCCTCCCTTCGTGCACCCACCAGGTCCCCTTCCCTCAGCAGTCTGGCGAGCTCGGCCAGCGATCCCGAATGGGTCGCCACGAATTCGGTCATGAGCTGGTGCACCAGGGTTTCCCTCCCCCCGAACCTGGCCAAACAGGCCTGTGCGTCCAGAACCCCAGGAGGAGGGGCGCCCTGTCCGGGATCCCCGTGCAAAGGTTGATCCAGGGCCCCCTCGGTCGCCGCCACCGCTTCAGGATCCCCGAGGGGCATGGGCAACAGGACATGAAAGGTGCTGCCCTGCCCCTGCTGGCTCTCCACCTGGACCTTGCCCCCCATGCGCGCCACCAGGGCCGAAACAATGGCCAGCCCCATGCCGGTGCCTCCAAACTGCCGGGTCAGGCCTGAATCACCCTGGGTGAAGGGCTGAAACATGGCGGCCCGTGCTTCCTCGGGCATGCCAATGCCCGTGTCCTTCACCTCCAGCTCCAGCACCACGGCGTCGCAGGTGGAGGACCCGACCCCGACCCGGAGTCCCACACGGCCTTGGGTGGTGAACTTGAGGGCATTCCCCAGGAGGATCATGAGGATCCGCTCAAGCCGCGGACCGTCGCCCTCCACGCAGGTGGGAAGGTTGGGGGCGATCCAGCAGTCCAGCTCAAG
>CAZPUI010000698.1:0-3134 GCA_964589695.1 uncultured Solibacteraceae bacterium
GACGGCAGGACCCTCGCCATCCGCAAGGCCGGCATCCCCGACCGCCGCGTCCGCGGCTTCTACCGTCTCCTCGCCCTGAACTCCGAACCCATGAAACCCCTCCGGACCTGGGTCTGAACCCGGTCTGAGATGAGGCATCATAGTCACCAAAACCGGTGACCTGGATTGCAAACAAAAGATGTTAGAGACTGGAATTCGGAAGTTGGGCTAGCGCCCCGCCAGGGCCTGTCGCAGCGCTTCCACGCGCCGACGCCCCACGTCCAACGCCCCGGTGGGCAGGATCAGGGAGCCATCCGCGCGCAGTTCCCGGACCGCAGCCAGACGCGCCAGGGCGTTCCGATGGACCCGCAGGAAACCGTGGGGGGCCAGGCGTTCCTCCCAGTGGGCCAGCGTCCCTTCCACCCTCTGGGGTCCCTGGGCGGTCCAGGCCAGGCAATCACCGAGGTCTGCCACCACCGCATCCACCTCCTCGGGACACAGGTAATGCAGGTCGCCCCTGCGCCGCACGGGGAGTCGCAGCCAGGCTTTCTCCTGGGCGGGGTAGAGCCGAGCCATGGCCTTGGCCACACCCACGCGACTGGCGGGTTTGAGAAGGTAGTGCAGGGCTCCCAGGTCGAAGGCTTCCAGGGCGAAATCGGCGTGGACGGTGACAAAGACGATCCGGGGCTTGGGTTCGGGCAATCGACGGGCCACCTCCAGCCCCGACAGTCCCGGCATGGCGATATCCAGGAAGGCCACCTCCGGCCGCAGGCGGGGTATCTGGGCCAGGGCCTCGGTCCCGCTGGCCGACTCTCCGAGGATCTCCACATTCGGAAGTTCACACAGAAGGCCTCGCAGAAGGCTCCTGGAATAGGGGTCGTCTTCCGCCAGGAAACAACGGATCATGCCGGCCTCACCCGCAACAAGGCCCGGTGGCCGCCCTCTGGCAGGGCCCCCAGCTGGAGGTCCTCGGGATGGCGCAGGCGTCGGCGGAGCAGGGCCAGGGCCCGGCCCGTACCCCCAGAGGTACCGAGCCCGTCCCCGGGATCCTCCACCAGAAGCCGGAGACCGGACGCCTCCTTCCAGGCCCGAATGAGGATCCTTCCGCCCTGGGGTCGCGGGTCCACGCCGTGCTTCAGAGCATTCTCCACCAGCACCTGCAGACACAGGGGCGGAACGGGTACCTCCTCGAGGTATTCGGGGACATCCAGCTCCACCTGCAGGCGTGCTCCCAGCCGCGCCCGCTCCAGCCCCAGGCAGGCCTCCACCAGCCTCAGTTCCTGGGACAACGGCACCCTGGGCGTGGCCACGTGGTCCATGAGCTCCCTATGCAGCTCCGCCAAGCGATCCACCGTGACCTGGGCCTCACCCGGATCCTCCCGGATCTGCCCCTTCAGCCGGGACAGCACATTGAAGAGCATGTGAGGCGCCAGCCGGGCCTGGAGGGCTAGGTCCCGCTGGGCCCAGGCATAGGCGCGGCCCCTCTGCAACTCGAGGATGAGCAGGGGAAGGAAGGGAAGAAACGCGGAAGCCTCGATCACCAGGATCAGGTTGCCCGGCACCTTGAACCGATCCTTGACCCATCCCGTGAGGGTGGTCAGGAGCACGACGCCCAGGACCAGGAACACGCGGTTGCGCACCCCTAGCCCCTGATAGTCACCGGCCTCGCCTTCCCGATCCCGGTCCTGCCGCTGGAGGAGCGCGTAACCGGCTCCCACCAGGAGCAGCAGCACCACGAAGTATACGAGGGCGACGCGACCGGGATGGACCATCCAGTCCGGGGTGGAGGGCACCCAATCCTGGATGGCACCCCGGGCATAGAAGGAGGTGGCGTCCCCCAGGGTCTTGGCCTGGGCGTGGAGCTTGACCTGGTCGTAGACGAGCCCGGTGGCCAACAACACGCTCAGGAACCCCACCAGGAAGAGGGGCCCTTCGCGTCTCCCGCGAGGACGTGCATCGAGGCTAGGTTCGGTGGGGAAGGACATGTCGGCTCCAGGATGCGGGTTCTCGTGATGCCTTTCCAGCATCGAAGCTTTCCCCCATCCAGGCGCCCCCCCGCCGGTTCAACGGTCTTCAGGCCAGCATGAACGGAGGCGGGACCCGTCGCCGGGTCCCGCCTCCCCTGGGTCCTACTCTTCCAGCCGGGGCATGCCCGCTCCCGCGTTCACCGCAGCCGCTGTGTTCCTGGGATCCAAGGCCCGAACGATCTGGTCCTTCAGGTCCTCCAGGTGGGCCTTGGTGGTGCGCTCGGCCCCGGCGGCCTTGGCCCCCAGGAGGGTCTGGAGCCCCCGGAGTTCGGCCCGGATGGCGGAACGGCCATCATCCGCAGGCCCATTGACCCTTGAAGCCAGCACCTCCACATAGGCCCGCTGGAGGTTGCGCCGGTAGGGATCCACCTTGGCGGCCCCGGCATTCAGTTCCGTGAACACACTGGCCCGAAGGTCCGCCAGGAGCTGTACGGCCGTGTAGGCCTTGGCCCCCTGGACCGCCTCGTGCTCCTGGAGCCTTGCCACCCGGGGCTGTCCCAGCAGGTTCGTGAGCACCACCCTCTGGAGCGCCATGAGCCGCGCCTGGCCCGAGGTGGGCTCCAACTTGGCGAGGATCCCGCTGTCCAGGAGCCAGGTGGGGGTCTTGAAGAGCTGGTCCCCCAGGAATTGCACCGCCTCCTGCTGGCGGGCCTTGGACAGGGGGGTGAAGCGCCCTCCGGGGGCCAGTCCCACCTTGGGCTCGGTGTCGTAGCCCCCCACCACATTGGCCACGTGGCCCAGTTCCAGGCGGAGCTGGTTCCAGACGGCTTCGTACATATGGTTCAGCTGCTCGTAGTTCTCCCCGGCCTTGAGGGTGGCCTTGGGGACCATGGCCAGCACCCGCCTCAGGTTCCGAATGCCCAGCTCCGTGGCCTTCACGGCATCGATATCACCCACGGCCTCCGTCTCATCCCCAGGGTCGGCCCCCCGGGCGCCCGCGGTGCTGAAGCGCAGCCAGGGGGTCTTCTCCTGAACCTTGCACCAGGCATCCAGGGTGGGCTTTTCCTCGTCCGGTGTCTTCGCGCCGGGGATGGGCTGGTAGCCCCACTTCACCGCGGACACGTCGTAGGGTTCGTCGTTGGGGATGAGGTCCTTGGGATTGATGGGGTCCACGGGCTGGGGCACTTG
>CAZPUI010000699.1:0-3132 GCA_964589695.1 uncultured Solibacteraceae bacterium
GGGGCGGGGTCGGCGGGGGGTCCTGTCCGGTGCGGTCCCACAGGAGTTGGCACTGGGTGCGGGCTGCGGAGGTGGCGTACTCCCGTCGGGTCCGAACCCGCTGACCCTGCTTCAGCGGGAGGTTGTGGGTGCCTTCCACCTGCTTGCGGCCCGGGACCTGCTTCCAGTGGTCCACGGCCAGGATTTCGTCCAACCAGAGCCGGGCCCGCCCCCTGGCCTTGAGCCCCAGGGCGTAGCGGCCCTCCGCGGGGGCCACGAAGACGCCCGTCCAGCGGGCGGACAGGGCGCCCAGGGCCAGACCCCGCACGTGGGAGGCCTGGAGGTCCAGGAAGTCCACACCCCCGTCCTGCCGTCGCACCGAGGTTCCCGTGAAGTTCTCCGTGGGGAAGTACTCCGCCCAGAGCCCAGGCTTTCCTCCCGCTTCCAGGAACACATCGGAAATGGGTCCCAAGGGGCGGGGACTGCGGGCATGGGGGATGGTCCGGTAGTGCAGGACCTCCACCCCGCTCCCAAGCCGCTCCCGCAGGGCCTCCAGCACCGTGGGGGCGGGTCCTGGCTCGCCACTGTAGTTCCCCAGGAAGGCATTCAGGGTGTCCGCGTTGGGCCCCAGCACCGCCACCTTCTTGACCCCTGACAGGGGCAGGAGTCCTTGGTTGCTGAGGAGCACCAGGGACTTCCGGGCGGCCTCCTGGGCCAGCTCCCGATGGGCGGGGCTGCCCACCCCATCGGCCTTGAGCTTGCCGTGGGGTCCCTCCTTCACGGGGTCCAGAAGCCCCAGGCGGAAGCGGGCCGCAAAGAGGCGCCCCAGGGCCCGGTCCACGTCCTCCTCCTTCACCAGCCGCTTGGCCAGGGCCTCCTCCAAGGTGGCGAAGTCCACACCGCACTCCAGGTCCAGGCCTGCCCTCAGGGCAGCTGCGGCGGCTTCGGCCTTGGTGGCATGGGTCTTGTGGTAGCCCACCATGTCCGACAGGGCCCAGCAGTCGGAGGTCACATAGCCCTTGAAGCCCCAGGTCTTGCGCAGGAGGGTGTCCAGCAGCAAGGGACTGGCGCAGGCGGGCTCCCCGAAGACCCGGTTGTAGGCCCCCATCACGGAACCGGGCCTGCCCTCCTTCACCACCTGTTCGAAGTGGGGCAGGTAGCTCTCGTAGAAGTCCCGCAGGGGGGGCCGGGCATCGAAGCTGTGGCGATCCGCTTCGGGACCCGAGTGCACCGCAAAATGTTTGGGGGTGGCCAGGGCCATGGGGTGGTTGGGGTCAGGTCCCTGAAGCCCCCTCACGAAGGCCGTGCCCAGGCGCCCCGTGAGGAAGGGATCCTCCCCGTACGTCTCCTGGCCCCGCCCCCACCGGGGGTCCCGGAAGAGGTTGAGGTTGGGGGACCAGAAGGTAAGGCCATGGTAGATGGGGGACTCCCCCCGAAGCCGGGCCTCATTGGACTTGGCCCGCCCCTCCCGGCCGATGGCCTCCGCCACCTCACCCAACACCTGGGGGTCCCAGGTGGCCGCCAGGCCGATGGCCTGGGGAAAGACCGTGGCCCTCCCCGCCCGACCGACACCATGGAGGCATTCGTTCCACCAGACATAGGCGGGGATCCCCAGGTGGGGGATGGCCGGTGACTCGTGCATGAGCTGGGCGAGCTTCTCCTGCAGGGTGAGCCGGCCCACCAGGTCCTTGGCCCGCGCGTCCGGGAGCAGGCTCGGATCCCGGTAGGGCTCCTGGGCCTTCGCCTGGGGAGCCTCCATCGCCTTCACGGGCATCCACCAGGTGGCAAAGTTCATCCACCAAGGATTCCGGGGGGAAATCCCCTGGAGCAGGTAGATCTTTCCCTGCGCCGAATAGGCCAGCCACCAGCGGCCCTTGAAGGGAAACAAGCCATGAATCCGGAGTTCCCCCTCCAAGGGATCCGGGCCGAGGGTTGCTCTACGGGATTCCACCCCCTGGGACTCCTTGGCGTGTTCCAGGGTCAAGGGTTCCCGCGGACGGTCCAGCACCCGCGTGGGATCCTCCGCGGACAGGAGCACCTGGCCCGGGACGACACAGGCGAGGTCACGTTGAAAGCCAAAGCCGTGGTAGAGCATCACGATGCCCTCGGGGGTCAGGATGGGGGGGGCCCCCAGGGAGACCCCCAGCTCATCGAAACTGCCCTGCCGGGGGGACAACACCGGCCTGGGCTTTCCATCCGAATCCAGGAGGGGCTCCCACGCCAGAAGGTCCCTGGAGGAGGCCACGTGGAGGACGTTCTCACCCCAATACATCCAGTACCGCCCCTGGTGAAGGGCCGCCACCAGGCGCCCCTTTTCCAAGCGACAGAGGATGGCGCCCCCGGAGGAGGACCCAAGTTGGGCCGTTCCGAAGGCCGCCCCATGGCGGGTCCAGGTCCGGAGGTCCCGGGAGGTGGCCACCGCCACCTGGGCCTTCTCCTGGGCCACCAGGCTGTAGGTCAGTACGAAGCGTCCATCGGCCGTGGCCACCACCCGGGGGTTCACCATCCCCCCCTGGTGGAGTTCCGGCAGGTCCTCCCGCTTGGGGAAAAGCACGGGAGTCTGCAGGGGTACCAGGTTCCGGGGGTCGTGCCCCGAGGCCAGCCCCAGCCGGGAAATGTGTTCCGGCGAGTCGTCCTTGGCCTGGTAAACCACGTGGACCCCACCCTCGTCCACGATGGGCGTTGGACAGGACAGCCCGCCCATCTCCCAGGCCACCACGTGACGACGGAGCAGACAGGCGTGCCGGGCGTGGGGACGGGGGATGAGCAGCGGGGTCCTGGGATCCCCCTTGAAGGGACCCAGCCGCCAGGCGGGGTTCACAGGCTTTGGGGTCTGTTGACCCAGCAATGGCAGGAGCGCCAGGCAGAGGATGGGTAAGAGACGCATCGATACTCCGAAGGCTTCATCCAGGATGACGGAACCTGGGTGCGCCCAGGTGCCCGGAAGGTGCCCTGGCGATCCTCGAACCCTGGCGCAACGGGCACGCAAGGGTTTGCCCCTTCGGTCAACACACTGCAGACGTTCAAGATACTGAAAACCCAGCGCGGCATCCGGCCGTGACCAAAGAGCGGGTTAAACACGGAGATGGGCACGGAGAAAAGAATCTTGGTCATTCGCTGAACCCGGCTTCCTGGCCTGGTTCCAGCAGGGGC
>CAZPUI010000700.1:0-3128 GCA_964589695.1 uncultured Solibacteraceae bacterium
CCTCGGGGCGATCCTGGACGAACTGAGGCTGACCTTCCAGCCCCGGGCGATGGAGAAGGGCCTTCAGCTCGGGGTGAGCCTGGCCCTGGACACCCCATGCCACCTGCAGGGGGATCCTGGACGCTTGAAACAGGTGCTGGTGAACCTGGTGGGCAATGCCCTCAAGTTCACCGAGTCGGGAAAGGTGGAGGTCCGGGCGGAACTCGCCAGCCTGGACGCCGGGATGGCGCGCCTCCGGTTTACGGTGCAGGACACGGGCATCGGCATTCCCGCCGCCAAGGCCGAGGCCATCTTCCAGAGCTTCACCCAGGTGGATGCCTCCACCACGCGCCAGTACGGGGGGACGGGGCTGGGACTGGCGATCTGCCGTCAGCTCGTGGCCCTGCTCGGTGGGGAGATCGGCGTGACCAGTGTCGAGGGCCAGGGTTCGACCTTTCAGTTCACGGCCTCCTTCCCCGTCCTGCCGGGCGATCCTCCGGAGGCCAGGGTCCGTCCTGGTCCGGTTGCCCGCGGTTTGATGAGCCTGGGGGAGGTGAGCGTCCTGCTGGTGGAGGACAACCAGGTCAACCAGGAAGTGGCGGTGGCCCTTCTGGAGGGCTGGGGAATCCGGGTCGAGGTGGCCACCAATGGCATTGAAGCCATCCAGGCCCTGCGGAGGCGCACCTACCACCTGGTCCTCATGGATGTGCAGATGCCGGACATGGATGGGCTCGAAGCCACCCTCACCCTGCGCAACCCCGGGTCCGGGGTGCTGGACCCCGAGGTGCCCATCCTGGCCATGACGGCCCACGCCATGCAGGAGGATCGGCAACGCTGCCTGGATGTGGGCATGAACGGCTACCTGAGCAAGCCCATCCAGCCCAGCCTCCTGCTGGAGGAACTGCAACGCCATATTCCCAGCCTGGGGTCCGGTCCCGCGACACACCGGAGCCTTGGCGCCGAACTCCCTCCGGAGCCGCCCAAGGAGCGGTTTGACCGAGCTTCGCTCCTGGGCCGCCTCATGGGGAGCGAACCGGCGGCACGGAGGGTGCTGGAGGCCTTCCTGGGGGACCTACCCCTGCGTCTCCAACGGCTTCAAAGTGCCTTGGAGATGGGGGATCTGAGTGCCGCGGGCCTTGAGCTCCACACGATCCAGGGGGCCTCCGCCACGGTGGGGGCCACGGAACTCCATCCCTTGGCCCGGGACTTGGAGCTTCACCTGAAGGCGGGGAGGACGGGGGCCGTGCACCTGGGCCTGCCCGCGCTCACCGCCGCCTTCCAGGCCTTCCGGGAGGCCACCGACCCCTTCCTGTCCTGAGACCCAGGCGCCCCGGGCCTGCATCCAACCTGCTGGGATCGACTTCATTCGAGGGTTTGGCCATGGAAAACGCCACCGATTTCTTCACCCACACCATGGAGGTCATGGTGGTCGATGACGATCCCGTCTTCCGTCGCTACCTGGAGGTCCAACTGGAGCTCCTGGGCTGCCGGATCCTGCCCATGGAGAGCGGAGAGGCCGCCTGGGAGCGGATCCAGGCCCAGCCTCCTGACCTGGTGCTCACGGATGTCTTCATGCCGGGCATGGGCGGCCTGGAGCTGTGCCGCCGGATCAAGGCCCATCCTGGGCTCCAGGACCTTCCCGTGGTGCTCCTGACCATGCTGGGGGCCAAATGCAAGGACGAGGGTTTCCAGGCGGGGGCCGATGATTTCCTGAACAAACCGCCCCACCTTGGGGAGCTCCGCACCCGATTGAGGAACCTGCTGCTGCTGCGCAGCCTCAGGGCTGGGTGTCCCTCCGTGCCCGACGCTCCGAGACCCGAGGCGCCTCCGGCACGCCCCCCCCGGGTGCTGGTGCTGGAGTCCTACGGCATCCTTCGGGACCATGTCCGGGGGATCCTGGCCCAGGAGGGATGGGAGACCCAGGGGGTGGACCGCGTGGATCGCTTCATGGCGTGTCTGGAGACCGAGCGCCCCGACCTGGTGATCATCGACCAGGATCTGATGGAGGGGCCGGGCAGCGCCCTCGCGGCGCGCCTCCGCAACCAGGCGGCCACCCACGGGCTGGCGATCCTGCTGATGTGCGAGGCCGAGGCCATGACCTCGGGAGCCTTCACCGGGTCCCCGGAGGCGGACGAACACCTGGTGAAGCCCTTCGAAGCCTCGGAGCTGAGGGCCAGGGTCAAGGCCCTCCTGCGCCATGTGGAACTCCGGCAGCGTCAGGATGCCCAGCATCTGGATGCCGACGCGGCCGCCCTCAAGGATCCCCAGAGCGGTGCCTTCACCCGCCCCTTCCTGTACGCCGCCCTGGACGCCCTGGGGGAATTCGCCACCCAGGTGGGTCGACCCGTGGGCCTCCTGGGGGTCCAGCTGGAGGAAGGAGGTCCCCTTCGGGCCGGGGAGGCCCGGAGGCTGGCGGGCCTGATCCGGAGCCAATTGAGGACCCCGGATATCCTGTGCCGCATGGGTACGGGGCTCTTCGTGGCCATCCTTCCCGGGATCGATGCCACCGACCTGGCCTTCCGGAGGGAAGCCCTGGTGCCAAGGATCCCGGGCGGCAAGGTGGCGGCGGTCTGCGGTCGGGGGGAGGGACCTTCCGCCTGGCTGAGGCGGCTCTGGGAGCAGCTCGCCCAGGCCTGACTTCCCTTGGGGCGCCCGCCCGTTCCAGGCCCTCAAGCTTGGCCAAGGCCTGCCGAAGAGAACAAGGGTGGAGCGGATCATGCCATTGCGCCTCGGGGCCCTATCGACCGTGTGGATGCTGCTTGCCGTTCCCACCCGGGCCCAGGCCCCAGCCCCCACGGACCGGGCGGGGGTGACGGCCCTGATCTGCCACCCCATTGCCTTCCGAACCCCCACGGACCTCGATTTCGGGGCCCTCATCGCCACCCCCCGGGCGGGCCGGGTGACCCTGGATCCCCAGGGCCGCCGCACCGCGGTCGGGGGGGTGCTGCTGGCCAGCGACGCCGGGGTGTCCCCCCTGGCCCTGCCCCTGACGGGGGAACCCCACGCCACCTTCACCCTGGGGCTGCCCACCCGCCTGGAACTCGCCCAGGGACCCCACCGCATGGTCCTGGACGGATTCACCACCGAAGGGATCTTCCAACTGGATGCCTCGGGTCACCGGACCTTGAAGGTGGGGGGCACCTTGGAGG
>CAZPUI010000701.1:0-3125 GCA_964589695.1 uncultured Solibacteraceae bacterium
GTAGGCCCCACCGGCCTTGAGGACGGCGAGGAGGGCGATGACCATCTCCAGGCTGCGTTCCACGCAGAGGGCCACCCGGCTGTCGGGTCCTACCCCCAGGGTGCGGAGGTGATGGGCCAGGCGGTTGGCCCGGGCATTCAGCTCGGCGTAGGTGAGGGACTGGTCCCCGAAGACTAGGGCCACGGCCCCGGGGGTGCGTTCCACCTGGGCCTCGAACAGCGTGTGGACACACTGATCCTGGGGATAGTCCACGTCCGTGGCATTCCAGGTGTCCAGCACCAGGGTGCGTTCGGCCTCCGTCAGGATCGGCAGACGGGAGATAGGAGGGGGTTCTGGAGCCGTCAAGGCCTCCAACAGGCTGTAGAAGCAGGTCAATAATCTTTTTATTGTAATTCGTTCGAAAAGCGCCGTGGCATATTCAAGCCTTCCAACAATGCGACTGCCTCTCTCTTGCAAATTCAGGGTCAGGTCGAACTTCGAGACGTGGTGTTCTAGGCCTGGCAGAGTTTCCAGAGCGAGGCCTGGGAGGTCTAAGGTCCCACCATCATTGTTTTGCCAGGAGAACATCACCTGAAAAAGTGGACTGTGGGCCAGACTGCGCACAGGGTTGATCAGCTCAACCACTTGTTCAAAGGGCAGGTCCTGGTTGGCCTGGGCCTCCAGGGTGCGGGCCTTGACCCGGGCCAGGAGCTCGGGAACGTCGGGATCGCCAGAGAGGTCCAGGCGCAGGGCCAGGGTGTTTACGAAGAATCCGATGAGGCCCTCGATCTCCCGGCGAGGTCGGTTGGCGGAAGGTGTTCCGATGACCAGATCCTGCTGGCCTGAGAAGCGGGATAGCAGGGTGGCCCAGGCTGTCAGTAGGGTCTGGAAGAGGGTGACGCTGTGACGCAGACCCACGGCCTTGAGTCGGTCCACCATTGGCGTGTCAAGGACGATGGAAAGCGCGCTGCCGCTGAAATCCTGAAGGGCTGGGCGGGGGTGGTCCAGGGGGAGTTCGAGCAGGGTCGGGGCCCCTTCCAATACACGTTTCCAATACTTGGCTTGGGCCTGAAGGTGGATCCCAGAAATCCAGCGGTGCTGCCATAGGGCAAAGTCGGCGTACTGGACCTCCAGGATGGGCAGGGGATCCTCCACACCCTGGCTAAAGGCAGCGTAGAGTTTGCTGAATTCGCTAACTAAAATCCCCATTGACCAACCGTCGGCGACGATGTGGTGGAGGGTGACCAGGAGGGTGTGGAGATCCTCTGCCTCGCGGATGAGGCGGCCTCGCACAAGGGGCCCGCGCTCAAGGTCGAAGGGGGCTGTTGCCTCGGCGGCCATGAGATGACGGAGTTCCTCTGTGCTGGCGGCCTCCTGCTCCAGGAGCAGGAAATGCGCGGACTCAGGGGGAGCAATCACCTGGAAGGGCGTGTCCTCCGAGAAACCAAAGGAAGTGCGCAGGGCCTCATGGCGCTGGAGGATCCGGTTCAGTGCAGCCTTCAGCGCTGGGATGTTCAGGGTGCCGCGCAGGCGCAGGGCGCCGGGGATGTGGTAGGCCTCGCGGGCACCCTCGAGCTGGGACAGGAACCAGAGGCGCTGCTGGGCGAAAGATAGAGGTAAATGAGTCGGCCGAAGGTTTGGAGTGATGGGTGGAATGAGGGTGGGTTCCGCACCGCCTAAGGCCTGTGCGAAATCTGCCAAACAGGGGTGTTGGAAAACCAAGGCTAAGGGAACTTCAACCTCAAATACTTGGCGCAGACGAGACAGCAGGCGTGCTGCCAGGAGAGAATGCCCTCCCAGCTCGAAGAAACTGCTGTGACGCCACACCCGTTCGACACGAAGGAGGTCGGACCAGATGGCTGCTATGGTTGATTCAAGTTCTCCCTGGGGCGGCTCACTGTTGTGCGAGGTTATGTATCCGGCTCTTGGGGTTGGGAGTGCGCGGCGGTCCAGCTTCCCATTAGGGTTGAGGGGCATTGTTTCCAGGTACACGAATGCCGAGGGGATCATGTATTCCGGGAGGCGGCTGGACAAGTGCTGTCGCAGTGCTTCAGCGCCAGGATCAGCATGAGAAGTGAAGTAGGCTACCAGCCGAGTATCTCCCGGCTCTTCCTCCCAGGTCATGACTACTGCTTGGCGCAGATCAGGGTGCTCCAACAGTCGGACCTCGATCTCCCCCAATTCAATGCGGAAGCCCCGAACCTTCACCTGGAAATCCCTGCGGCCCAGGAATTCCAAGGTGCCATCTGCGCGCCAACGACCTATATCTCCTGTGCGGTACATCCTTGAACCAGGAGCGGGATTGAATGGATCCAACGGGAATCGTTCATGCGTGAGTTCCGCCAAATTCAGGTAGCCTCGCCCGACTGGCATGCCTCCGATATGGATCTCGCCCGTAACACCGACTGAAACGGGCTGGAGGTCGGGATTCAAGAGGTAGACTCTGGCGCCAGGAATGGGACGACCGATGGGAATGATTCCATCCGGATAGGTGTCCAGGTCCGGGGAAATTCGGTGGAATACGCTAATTCCAGTACATTCCGAGGGGCCATAACCATTCACCAACTCTGGTCGGGGCTCGGGGATGGCTTCAAGCATGGCGCGGTGAACGGGCTCACCGCCGAATACTAGGAGACGAAGGGAATCGAAATCACCCTCTCGATGGACATCCAGTAATGCCTGGAATGTGCTCGGGGGCAGGTTTAATAAGGTGATCTTCTGTTTTACCAGGGTCGAAAGGATGCTCCGTGGATCGAAGCCATCGGGACTCAAACAGAGTCGTCCACCCACAAGCAGGGGTGCGAACAGGTTTCGCTGGGTCAGATCGAAACTTGGAGAAGTGACCACAAGTGCTCGGTCTGCTGGGCCCATATAGAAAGTATCGGTATACCACCGAAGGAGGTTGTTGAAGCCCCGGTGCAAGGCACCGATGCCCTTCGGCCACCCTGTTGTACCGGATGTGTAGATTACATTTTCCAGACGATCCAAGGTGAGGGATGAAGGACTGGGGATTAACTCATACTGGCGCTCCAGCTGGGTTCGCCCAGCCTCGAAGTCGATGATGCGACAACCTGGCACCAAGGCCCAATCAAGGAGGCTGTTACGGGTGAGCAGCTGCGCAGTGTGGATCAGCTCCGCACGCAGTA
>CAZPUI010000702.1:0-3119 GCA_964589695.1 uncultured Solibacteraceae bacterium
CCAATTCACGCCCGTGGCAGGGATCCTGGTGGGGGCCTGCTTCCTTCCCCTGGTGGCCATGGCCCTGGGGACCTGGACGGGCAGTCCAAAGCTCTTCGAGGTGGGCTACACCATCCTGTGGTACATCCTGATGAATGGGGTCGCGGCCGCGGATTATGCCGGGGGCCTCCCCGGGGCCCTTGGGCGGATGGGGATCTATCTGGGGATCGCCGGACTAAGCCTCGTGCTGGTGGTGGAGGGGCGTCATCGAAGGCTCGGGTCCTGAGGCCCTCCGGCCCGGATTCCCATGCGCTCCACCGCACCGCCTTCCACCTCCGGCCCAGGGAGGCGAAAAAAACTTTCAGGTTCCACCCAACACTTCCAGGAAGGACCCGGTAGTCCTGTTCGTGATCCTTGAGATCCTTGGGGGTGAAGGTGGAGGCTGGGGTGACGGACATGATCGAGGCCCAGGCCGAGCGCGTCCCACCCTTCGCGGATGCCTTTTCCGAGCTGGTCCAGCGGGTGCGGGGCGGCGAGGTGGAGGCCTTCGAGCCCCTGATGGTCCTGGCGGAACGTCCCGTCCTGGCGGTGGCCTATCGGCTCCTGGGGGATCGAGAACTGGCCAAGGATGCGGCCCAGGAGGTCTTCCTCCGGGTTTACCGCTCCCTGGACAGTTTCCGTCTGGGGGAGAGCTTCCTGTCCTGGGTCTACCAGATCACGGTGAATGTCAGTCGGGACCTGGCCCGGAAGCGTGGGGGGAGCCACCTCCACGAGGAGGTCCGGGAGGATCACGCCCACGAAGGTCGAACACCCGCGGAGGAAGCCCTGCTCCAGGCCGAGCGGCGGGCCCTGGTGCAGGATGCCCTGGGGCAACTGCCCCCGGGTGAACGCAGTGCCCTGGTGCTGCGGGACCTGCAGGGGCTCCCCACGGAGGAGGTGGCCCGCATCCTGGGGGTGCGCCCCGTCACCGTGCGCACCCAGATCGCCTCGGCCCGCCACCGGCTGAGGTCCTATTTCGAAGGCTTGTTTCATGCCTCACCGGGAGGTGCGCGATGACAACCCGTCACCCGACCGAACTGCTGCCCCTCTGGATTGAAGGGGATCTGGATGGTCCCGAGGCCCAGGCCCTGGAGACCCACCTCCAGGACTGTCCCGGCTGCCGCGCCACTGCAGAGGCGCTGCGGGAAAGCCAGGCCTGGTTGAAGTCGTCCCCGCCTGCGCCCTTCGGGGAGGAGGATTACCAGGCCATTCGGAGCCGTGTGATGGCCAAGATCCAGACGAAGGCGCGTCCCGTCCGTCCCCTGCGCTGGGCCCTCCTTCCCTTGGCTGCAGGCTTCGCCCTGGTGGTGTTCAGGCTGGGATGGGGAACCTCCTCCATGGGCGTGCCAGCACCAGTGCAAGCGGTCGAGGTTGCTCCTGCGACGTCGATGCCCAGGTCAACCGCTTCTGCTGTTTCCCCTGCTGCCTCCCCCAGACCCGCCAGGGCCCTGGCCCGGTTTACCCGCCCTGCAGGTGCCATGAAACCCGCGCTCGAGGCTGCTCCCGCCGCCTACACCCGCATCGAGTACCAAACCTCCGATCCCACCATCCGCATCATCTGGCTGACCTCATCAGCCGAATCCAGAGCACTTCCCACCCTTTAAGGAGTATCCATGTCCACCATCCACACCCTTGCCCACACAGGTCTCGCGACCTTCCTCCTGGCCAACCTGGGGCTGCAGGCCCAAACGGCGCCCACCCCCCAAGGCACGCCTGCCCCCAAGGCCGGGGAAGCCGTGCAACCGGCGCCCACCCCCCCCCGGGAGCTCAAGACCCAGGATTTCATCCTGAAGAACCGCCATCCCAATGCCATTCGCAACATCCTTCAGACCACGTATATGAGCCGCTTCGGCAACGCCTTTGTCATAACCGAACCAGGGCTCCGCATGATCTCCGTACGGGACTTGCCTGAGAACTTGGCCGTGATTGCCGAGGCCATTCAGCGCATGGATGCCCCTACCCCAGTGGGCCGCCAGGTGGAATTCACCATCCATGTCCTCTTTGCCTCCAAGCAGGAGGGCGGGGCCGAGGAACTCCCCGAGGACGTCAAGCCCGTGCTGACGGCCCTGAAATCCACCCTCAACTATCGAAGCTACACCCTGGCCGCCAGCTTTCTGCAGCGCAGCCAGATCGGAGCCGAGGAGCTTCGAGGCAACGGCGAAACCCCCGTGTCCACACGGACTTCGGCAAGCTCCATCACCCGCAATTCGGTTCGTTTTGGATGGGGCGTGACGGCACTGCGGGAGCTTCCCCAGGAATCCGGCACACCCCTTATCCAGTTCACCGGCTTTGAGCTCGTGGGCACGGAGCGCATCGATGACAAGTCCAGTGACACCATCGCCCGGGTCAGAACCGATGTGACCCTCAAAGATGGCGAGCGTGTGGTGGTGGGCACCAGCGTCATGAAGGACCGGGGCCTGGTGGTAGTCCTGACCGCCCGCTACGGCAAGTAGGCCCAGCTTCCTCAGTCTTTGCCCAGCAGCGCGTCCCGCCCCACCCGGGCGGGACCGCTGCCGGTGGCCTTTTCGTAGGTACCATCCCCGCGGTTCACGTACTTGGTCAGGCCCCGCTGGCCAATCTCCCGGTCGCTGAAGGTGTCCCGATGGAAGAACCCATCCACCCGCTTGAGGTCCGCAGGGAGGGCCACCAGCCTCTCCAGTGCTCCCCCGCAGGCCTTGCAGGTGGTGGGTTCGGGTTCCGAACCCCGGAGGAGGATCTCCTCGCAGGTCTCGCATTGGGTGCAGCGGTAATCGAACAGGGGCATGGTGGCGCTCGCGGGTCTCAGGAGGTGGACAGTCTATCCTCGGCACGGAATCGGAAGGTGGCCGCGGCGCCTCCAAGACCAACCAGACCGCAGACGACCCAGAGCCATTGGGGGCCCACCTTGGCGTAGAGCAGGAGGCCCAGCCAGGGGCCCAGGGTCATGGCCACGGTCCAAGTGAGGCTGTAGAGGCCCATGTATTCCCCCCGGCGGTTCGGGGGCGCCAGGGTGGCCACGGCATCGCTGGAGGCGGGCAGCAGGATCATCTCGCCCACGGTCCAAAGGACGATGGTGAAGGCGAGCATGGGTAATGCCATGCGGATCGTGCGCCCCGTCGTCA
>CAZPUI010000703.1:0-3113 GCA_964589695.1 uncultured Solibacteraceae bacterium
GCTGGGCTACTTCGCCCAGCAGAGCCTGGATCTCCTGGACCCCAACCTGACGGTGGTGGACCAGATGCAGCAGCTCTTCCCCATGGAGGGCCTGGGGGTGCTGCGGAACATCCTGGGGGCCTTCCAGTTCTGCGGCGACGATGTGGACAAGAAGGTCCGCAACCTCTCCGGCGGCGAGAAGAGCCGCCTGGTGATGGCCACCCTCCTGCTCCATCCCCCCAATTTCCTGGTGCTGGACGAGCCCACGAACCACCTGGACCTGGCCACCAAGGAGATGCTCGTGGAGGCCCTCAGGAACTTCGAGGGCACCATGCTCTTCGTGAGCCACGACCGGACCTTCCTCCGGGGGCTGGCCACCCGGGTCCTGGAACTGGCCCCGGAGACCCATGCCGAGCCGCTCAAATATCCCGGCAGCTATGTGGAGTACGTGGACGCCATGGGCTGCGAGGCACCGGGGGTGCATGGATAGCCCTCGGACTGGGTTCAGGGACATTCGTTAACGGGATGAAGGACTCCAGAGTAGGATGAAAGATCCAAGATCACGAAAGGTCCCCATGCGTCTGCGCACCCTCGTCGGAATCCTTTGCCTCACCGGCACCTTGCTCACCGCCCAGGCCCCGAAGGCGGGGAAGACCTACTGGACCCTGGGGGTTCTTGGCGGCATGGGCCCCGCCACCAGCTGTGACTTCACCAAGGAGTTGATCAAGGACTACGAGTCCCGGAACCAGCTCCAGCAGCCCAACGTGGCCCTGGTGAACATCCGGGAGTCCCCCCAGCACCGCAACAAGCTCATGCAGGGGGAGTTCTCCCCGGAGTTCTTCAAGATCCTCTGCGAAGGCATGGACCAGCTGGAAGCCTGCAAGTCGGATTTCATCGTCATCCCCTGCAACAGCGTCCACTTCTACCTGGAGCGCCTGCGGGCCCGCACCAAGACCCGGGTGCTGTCCATCATGGAGGAATGCGCCAGCTACGCGGCCAGGAAGGGCTACCGCAAGGTGGGGATCCTGGCCACCCCCATCACCCTGAAGCAGGGCATCCATAGGGACAAGCTGGCGGCCCAGAAGATCGCCCTGGTGGCCCCCGCCCGCCAGGAGCGCATCAATGCCGTGCTGGAGAACATCTTCGTGGACAAGTTCACGGCGGAGGACCGCCAGGTCCTGCAGGAGGCCATCCTGGAGATGAAGGCCGCGGGGGCCGAGGCGGTGATCCTGGGCTGCACGGACATCTCCCACTTCCTGTTCCCGAAGGACAGCGCCCTGCCCCTGCTGGACACCTTTGCCATCGTCCGGGACGCGGCCCTGGAGCAGCTGA
Source organism: uncultured Solibacteraceae bacterium (assembly GCA_964589695.1). GTDB lineage: Bacteria > Acidobacteriota > Holophagae > Holophagales > Holophagaceae > CAZPUI01. Next base: position 1,312 of record CAZPUI010000703.1, read on the forward strand.
TGAAGCCCCTGCCCAAGGTCGCCCAGTAGGTGCGGCCCCCGCGGTTCATCGGTTCCGCCACCCTCGCCCTGCTGGGCCTGGTGCCCTCCTCCGTCTGCACGAGGCCTGCCTTCTGGATGCGGACCGCGGGGGCCAGACCACCTCGGGCCCCCTGAACCTCAAGGCCGGACTGCATCCCGTCACCGCCACCCTGGTGGGCGGAGGGTCCCTGGAACTGCTGTGGGAAGGTCCCGGGATCCCGCGACAGACTGTGCCGCGGCAGGCCTGGCGGCTTCCAACCCGTCCCTCGGAGAAGAGCCTGCCCCCCGACACACCCGAGATTCAACGTTTTGATTTGGAGGTATGCCCATGCGGTACCCTGCACGCTTCGCGATCCTGGTGGTCCTAGGTTCTCTCTCCTGTGTGGGCCCAGCCTGGAAGGAGCCTGCGCAGGCGAACCCCAAGGAACTCGCCTCGCTCTATTACAACCAGCGTAATGGGGAGATCCGGATCAAGGAGATCGATGGTTTGCGCGTCGATACCCAGAAGGAAATGTACCCACTGACGCCGGGATACCACGGAGTCGTGGTGTCTGTGACCGTGTCCATCGGGGGAAAGCAGTATTCCGGCGAGCGAAGATTGTCCTTCCAGGCCCAGAAGGGGATTGACTACTACATTCGGGCCTTCGTGAGTGAAGTCAAAAAGGAATGGGGCACCGAAATCATCGAGCTGAAGTCCAGGAAGGTGGTTTCGATCTTTTGAGATCGACTCGATCTCTGGATGCATGCTTTAAGGAAGCGCCCAACAACTTGAACAATCAAGTCGCGGTCCGGCATAAGGGGCCGCAGCACTCCAGAATCAGCGCACGCAACCGTGCCACCGGGGGCGCCAAGGTGCCCCGGCGATGGACCACCCTTCGGGCCGAGGAACCTGGTGCGTTCGGACCTACGGGTTCCAGCTCATGGTGTAGGGGCCGGGAATCGAAGAAACTCCGCGGGGACCCTGTCCACGAGCCAGACCCCATTGGCAGACCGGTAAAACCTGTGCCCTGCCTCATGCATCCGGGCGGCATCCACTTCCAGCACCAGGGCCTCCCCCCGACGGGCACCAACCTGGCGCGCCGTGTCGGGATCGGCGCTGAGGTGCACGTGGTGCCTCCCCATGGGTCGCAGGCCTTCGGCACGGATCCCCGCCAGAGCCCCAGCGAAGGTGCCGTGGTAGAGCAGGGCTGTGGGAATGCAGGGGTCCAGGCCCAGGTCCACCTCCACGCTGTGGCCCTGGTTGGCCCGGATCCGCTGCCCATCCTGGCTGAAGGAAAAGCGGGCCTTGGGGCTGGTGGCCACCACCTCCTCCAGCATGGCGCGGGTGACACTGTGGGCGCGAAGGCCCTCCAGCAGCGCGTCCACGCCCACCCATCCGCCCTCCTCGAGGTGGAGTCCCAGGATCGCAGGTTGGTGCCTCAAGGCCTTGGACAGCAGGCGACTCAGGCGGGTCCTGGCCCCCTCATCCACGGCGTGCCTTTGCGATCAGGCTGGGACGCGCCTCAACTCGATGCGGATCTTGCAGTGCGCCGGTCGCGGTGTAGATGCTGGCCTTGTCTCCCGCCAGTTGCTGAGTTAACGCTGCCCATTCCGGTTCGCAGGCAAATACGTTGAGTGCAGCGTGCGCAGTGCTGCTGAGCAGTAATAATGCCACTAATATGAATTTGTTCATGATGATCTCCTTAGTACTGGTGTGCGCCATGCGCACCCAGACTCATGATGTACTGCAGGAATATCTGGTTATCTGGCAGACATTTTCTTGAGTTATCCCGTGACAGTTGC
>CAZPUI010000704.1:0-3112 GCA_964589695.1 uncultured Solibacteraceae bacterium
ACCAGAGGTGGGTCAGGGGGAAGGACCGCACCCCGAGCCCGGGTCCTGACGAGGACGGCGGCATCTCCCCCGTGGCGCGGAACGTGGCCCACAGGCTGCCCCCGATGATGCAGGCGAGCATCACGGGCCAGGCCATCACCAAGGGCAGGGTGATCCGCCGCAGCCGGTCCCAGAGGAAGCCGAAGGGGCCGCGCCGCTGGACCATCAGCCGGGCCATGAAGCCCGCCAGCAGGAAGAAGGTGGTCATGCGCAGCATGTGGATCACGAAGAAGGTCACGGACAGCGTCGTGCTGCGGGAGACATCGGAAGCCAGCCAGAGGCCAGGCCCCGGCAGGAAGGAGAGGGCGCCGTGGAGCACCACCCCCAGCAGTAGGGCAAACCCCCGCAGGGTGTCGAGCCCATGAAAACGTTCGGTGGAATCGGGGCTGGATGCAGCCATGGCAGGGTCTCCAGGAAAGGGGACGCATCGAGAAGCAGGTTGGTTCGGATCCGCGCGTTGCGGACCGAAGGGCAGGGCTCACGCCCGCGGGCCGAAGCCCAGGGTCACGGGTGGAACAACAAACACGACGGGGTCAGGATCCCGGCTGGGGGCGGACCTGGCGGAGCAGGCGGATGCTGTGGTGCACCACGATGTAGATGAGGGTGGCAAGGAGGGCCGCCCTGAAGGCGCGGTCCGGGGGATGGGCTTGGAAGATCTGCCCTCGCATCAGAGCCAGGAGCATCACCGCCGCCATCAGTGCGTCCAACCCCAGATCCAGCCCCCGCACCAGGGCAGACCTTCGTCCCTGGATCAGGGCCGTGATGCCAAGGGGAAGGTGCAGGCCCAGGACCATGAGCAGCCAGGGCAGCAGCTGTGTGCGGAAAGCGTCCGTATAGGTGAAGACGTCCCGCACCGAGGGATGCATCGCTCCCTGGGACAGCTGTATCAGGCGATCCCCCGGCGCGGCCAGGATCCAGACCCCCGCCAGGATCCCCAGCATCCCGAAAGCCTGGGCCACCCGCCCAGCGTAGAGTCGGTCTTCCGCCCGGGGCTTCCACACGGGTTCCTGGGGCCAGCGACGCCGGGCCCAGGCCGCGAGGCCGAACCCCGCCACCAGCACCCCTGGCCACCAGAAAGAAGGCAGCACCACTCCGCCCCACCAGCCCTGGAGCACCCGGAGGAGCTCCCAGCCTGAAGGACCCGGGGTGCGGAACTGAGCCAGGAGGCCCAGACCCCAGATCACCCCAAGCCCGATCCAGGTGGCCCGAAGGAAGCGGGGGCCGTCCATGGGATCGATCAGGGTCAGGACGGGTTGGTACCGAAGGGCCACTTCCGAGGGGGAACCAAAGGCCTGGAGCAGTTCCATGGCCAGGGCCGCATCCGGCGCGCGTCCTGCGTCCTCGGCTTTGGCGGCCAGTTCCTCCTGAAGGAGTGCCTGGAGCTCGAAGGCCACATCATTGCGCATCCGGCGTGGCAGCTCCCGGGCCACATCGGCGACATAGCAGGTGAGGATTTCAGAGGCGTGCATGGTCACTCCGCTTCCAACAATCGGGTCATGGCGACATTCATGCCGCGCCAGGCCGCGGCAAGACCCTCCAGCAGCGCCTCACCCTCGGCATTGAGGGTGTAATACCGCCGGGGCGGCCCCTCCTGGATCCGCCACTCGCTGACCAGTACCCCCTGCCCCTCCAGGCGGCGGAGCAGGGGATAGAGCGTGCCCTCCTCGATGGGCATGCCCTTATCCGCCAGGGCCTGGCGTAGTTCGTAACCGTAGCGGGGGATTCGGAGCTGGGATAGGGTGGCCAGCACCACGACCCCGCGCCGAAGTTCGAGTTCCAGTTTGGAGAAGGCATCCTGTTCACCCATAGGTCACACACTACTTTGTGGCACACAGTAGGTCAACTGTGACATCCTGCCCACCGATTTTTTCCGTTACATGACCCGTCAGCCCGCCGTTTCGTCCCGGAAACGTGCGATCTCCTCCAGCCGCCGCTGGGCGTCGTTCAGGCCCTTGCCCGCCAGGAAGCGCTCGTGGCGGGTGCCCATGGGTCGGCGCATGACCCAGCGGTGGATGAGCAGCGTGCCGATCCACCCCGGCAGCCCACCCCCGAGCCCGATCCAGAGGATCTGGGGTGAATGCCGAAGCATGTCCACGCCGAAGAGGCTGTGGAACACCAATTCCATGAACGGCACCCAGATCACCCACCAGGGCAGACCCACGGCCATGCCGCTACGGATGTAGAAGCGGCGAAGCTTGGCCATCCGGTCCTGGAGCTCCAGCACCGGAGCGCCGTCGTCGAGGGCCCGCAGCAGGTGGAGCACGCGGGCGGAGACGATCACCAGGGCCACGCCATAGACATGGAACACCAGGCCGGACCCCAGAAGATAGGGCTCACTCAGGTGACTGCCCCACACCGATACCGCCCACCCCATGAGCAACAGGCCACTGAATCCCTGGAGCAGTTGCCCCCAAAAGAGCGGACGCAGGGCATGTCGAGCCTTCTCCAGGTGGCTTTCCTGAAGCAGATGGAGGTTCAGGGATCGCTGGGCCTCCAGTTGTCCGTGGAGGACCTTCCAGCTGGATTTGAAGTCGTCGAGTTCCATGGCACCCTCCTCAGGCCGCGGCAAACGCGCGACGGAGCTGGTCCTTGATGCGGCCGAGCTTGGTGGAGACGTGGGAAGGGGAGATCCCGAGCACCTCGCCGATTTCCTGATGGCTGCAGTCATCGAGGTAGAGCAGCACCAGGGCCTTGCTGAAGTCATCGAGGGTGGCGATGAAGGCATAGAGGGCCTGGAGATCTTCCGGAGCCGGGCCCTCCACAGAGGTGGTCACCTCCAGCAGCGGAGCCTCCTCCGCCAAGAGGGCCTGTCGGTGCGGTTGCTCCTGCCGGTGGAAGCTGATGGCCACGTTCAGGGCGATGCGGTACATCCAGGTGGTGATGCGGCAGCGGCCGTCATAGCGGGCGTAGGAGCGCCACACCTGCAGGGACATCTCCTGGATCAGGTCGTCCCGGTCCTCTGCCCGGGGGCAGTAGACGCCGGCCACCTTGTGAAGCAGGGCCCCATGGGGCCCCAAATGGACCAGGCCAACGGGCTTCGCCGGCGCCGAATTCACGGGTTCCCCCTGGGCTT
>CAZPUI010000705.1:0-3094 GCA_964589695.1 uncultured Solibacteraceae bacterium
CGCAATGACCCAGCCCAGCGCCGCAGCGAGGGCCGCCGCCACGGCCATCAAACCGATCATGAACAGACGGGTGCTCTTGAAGGCCTCGGTGTTCTCCTCGGCGAGCCTCTTCGCGAGGGAGACCTTCGCGTGCTGCATTTCCTCGTAGATCTTGTTCTGGTCCTCCTGGAGGCGGCTCACCTCACCGTACACCAGGGCCTCCGCCTCGCTGCGCTTGCCCGCCCGCACCAACTCCCGGGCCCGGCGGTTGCCTTCGCCGATGGCGGCTTGGTTGTCCTGATAGCGCTTCCAGAGGGCCTTGGCTTCGGGCGAAACCAGGCCTTTTTCAAACTTCCCTTCCGCCTCCACGCGCTCCTTGACCCGGTCCTCGATGCGCTTCGCAAAGGCATCGAAGTCCTTGCCCAGGAGGATGTCCCGCATGTTGGTGCGGATGCGGTAGGTGGCGTTGGAGATATCCTGCCACTCCGCCAGGGGTTTGGCCCCCTTTTCATAGAGTTCCGTGTCCTTGTCATCCGCCACCTTCATGCGGGTGATGGCGAAAACCCCCACGATGAGGGTGAGGGCGGCGCAAAGGAGGAAGGAGCCGATGAGCTTCGGTCCCATCTTGGTGTTATCGAGGAATTGCATGGGGTGTCTCCTGGCGTGAAGGGGATTCGGGATTCGGAAGGACGGTGAGCGGGGTCGGCCCCTAGCCGCTGGACAGCAGTTCTTTCAGATCAAGGAGCACCAGGAGGCCCGCCTCGGTCTTGATGACGCCGCTGAGGTAGCGGCTCTCGGCTTCGTCCACATTGGCGCTGGGGGGTTCGATGGCGTTGTCATCGGCCTCCACCACATCCCCGATGGCATCCACCAGGAAGCCCACGAGGTCCGCGCTGGTGTGCAGCTCCCGACCCAGGCGGGCCGCCACCAGCTCCGCCTCGGTCTTGAGGATGATGTTGTGGCTCTCCTCCCCGATGTCCCGGCGGGGGAGTCCCAGCTTTACCGCCAGGTCGATGATGGTGACGATCTGTCCCCGGAGGTTGATGAGCCCCCGGATATGGTCCGCCGCCTTGGGCACCGGCGTGATGTCCAGAATGCGGTTGATCTCCCGCACCACCAGGATGTCCAGACCAAAGAGACGGTCATTTAATCGGAAGGTCGTGTACTGGATCATCGCGACCCTCCAACTGCGGAAAGATGAAACACGGAGAACACCGGGGACACGGAGGAAAAGAGCACGGAGAAAAGATGAAAAGCGGGGGAAAAAATTGGAGGTCTAACCCACCCCCATCTTTTGCTTTTCTCCGTGTTCCCTACCTCCGTGATCTCCGTGGCCACCGTGTTGAATCTGTTTTCTATAAAATGCTGAAACACGGAGGACACTTTGGACACGGAGGAAAAGAACACGGAGAAAAGACTACAAGCAGGGGAAAACGACATTGATCCTTGCAATCTCCATTTTTTGCTTTTCCCCGTGTTCCCTGCCTCCGTGATCTCCGTGGCCACCGTGTTGAATCTGTTTCTCTTTCCTCGCATTGAATCCATGTCATCCCCCTACAATCCGGCAGCGGCGACGAGATCCAGGGGATCCACGAAGAGGGTCAGGTGGTGCTGGAGGATGGCTTTGCCCAGGAGGCCGGGGCCTTGGATCTCCGCCTGCTCCAGGTCCACGTCCACGTCCATGGCGTCGATGATGTTGCCGATGACGACCCCGGCCCGGGCCCGGGTGTCCTTGGCCCCCAGCTTGGGGATGATGATGTAGAAGTCCGCCAGGTCAGGGTCCATGGCCTTCACATGCAGGTAGTTCTCCAGGCGCAGCAGGGGCAGGCCGCTGCCCCGGTAATCCAGGTATTCCCGGTCTCCCACCACCTGGATATCGCGGGTGGCCACCCGCTCCAGGCGCATGACCCGGTCCTGGGGAATGGCGAAGTACTCGCCCTCGGCCGCGGTGCACAGGATGATGGAGCGCCGTCGCCGGGCGGCGGCGGTGGCGGCCTGGTGTTCCTCCTCCTTACGCCGCCTTTCCTCTTCCTGGAGGTCCACAAAGTGCAGGTGGGCGTGGGCCACCAGGCCCCCGGTGTCCAGGATCATGATCACCCGGCCATCCCCCATGATGGTGGCGCCACTGAAGCACTTGAGGTCGGACACGTAGCTGGAGAGCGGCTTTACCACGATTTCCTCGAAATCGAAGAGCTCGTCCACCACCACCCCGAAGTGGTTGGGGCCCACCCGCAGCACCACGATGTTGTGGTCCGTGCGCCAGTCCTGGCGCCGATCCCCCTTGCGGTCGGGTCCACCCCCCCCGGGAGCGCCTTCACCGCTGCGGCGTTCCCCCAGGGGGGCCCTGCGGTCCGGGATTCGTTCCCCCACGTCGGGGTGGCTGAAGGTGCGGGGGATTCCCAGTACATCCGCCAGGTGCACCAGGGGCAGGAGCTGGTCCCGCAGGCGCAGCACCTGGGCCCCCTGGATCCGTTCAATGCGCCGGGCCACGTCCGCCGCCCGCACCCACACGAACTCCACGACATTCACCTGGGGGATGGCGAAGCGGTGCCCGCCCACGCCCACGATCATGCTGGGGATGATGGCCAGGGTGAGGGGCAGGCGCAGAAGCACGGTGGTGCCCAGGTGGAGGGTGCTCTCCACCTCCACGTGGCCCCCCCGTTTCTCCACGTTGGTGCGCCCCACGTCCATGCCCACGCCCCGGCCCGAGACTTCGCTCACTTTGTCCGCGGTGCTGAAGCCCGGGGCGAAGATGAGGTGGATGATGTCCCGGTCGCTGAGCTGGCCGGCCTGGGCCGCCTGCACCAGGCCCTTCTCGATGGCCTTCTTCAGGATCTTCTTGGGGTCCATGCCCCGACCATCGTCGGTGATGGCGATGCAGACCTGGCCCCCTTCGTGGTAGGCGTGGAGCAGGATGTGCCCCTGGGGGTCCTTGCCCCGCTTCTTGCGCTCCTCCGGCGATTCAATGGCATGGTCCGCGCAGTTCCGGATGACGTGGGTGAGGGGGTCCGAGAGCATCTCCACAATGGATTTGTCCAGCTCCACCTCGGCGCCATTGATCTGCACCTCCACCCGCTTGTTCAACTGGTGGGAAAGGTCCCGGACCATGCGGGGG
>CAZPUI010000706.1:0-3081 GCA_964589695.1 uncultured Solibacteraceae bacterium
CACCGACTTCGACATCGAGTTCATCCACAACGAGAAGATCAAGGGAAACATCTACAAGGCCAAGGTGGTGCGGGTGGATCAGGCGCTGCAGGCGGCCTTCATCCACTACGGCGGTCAGAAGAACGGGTTCCTGCCGATCGGCGAGCTGCCGAAGGACATGGTCAGCGCCGATGGCCGCCGCGGGCGGATTCAGGACCTGCTGAACCGCGACCAGGAGATCATGGTGCAGGCGGTTCGGGAGGAGATGGGTACCAAGGGCGCCATGATGAGCGCCCAGATCAGCCTGCCCGGTCGGTACCTGGTCCTGACGCCGGGCAATCCGCTCAATGGCATCAGCCGCAAGATCGAAAGCCGCGAGGAGCGGGAGCACTTCAAGCGCCTCATCGACGAGCTGGACATTCCCAAGAACATGGGCGTCATCGTGCGCACCGCCTCCCTGGGGGTCACCAAGGAGGACTTCCAGCGGGATCTTGAGTATCTCCTCGACACCTACCGCGAGGTCCAGGGCCGTTACCGCAGTCGCAAGGGACCTGGCCTGGTGTGGCAGGAGGATGATGTGGTGACCCGCACCCTGCGGGACTGCTTCTCCGCGGATATGGAGGAGGTGCACATCGATGACCTGGAGGTCTACCACACCGCCCAGCATTTCTTCCGGCGCACCATGCCCCAGCATCTTCAGGTGCTGAAGCACTACGTGGGCAAGAAACCCCTGTTCTCCAAGTTCCAGACGGACGAGCAGATCGACCGCATCTATGCCCGAAAGGTGGCCCTCCCCAGCGGGGGCGCACTGGTGATCGACCAGACCGAAGCCCTGGTGGCCATTGATGTGAATTCCGGCAAGACCTCCGGCGAGGGCGTGGAGGACATGGCCTTCAAGACCAACATGGAAGCCGCAGAAGAGGCCGCGCGCCAGCTGCGCCTCCGCGATCTGGCGGGGCTGGTGGTCATCGACTTCATCGATATGAAGCGGGAGGGCCACATCAAGTCCGTGCAGGACCGCCTGGTGGACTGCCTCAAGGAGGACAAGGCCCGGATGGAGGTGGGCAAGATCAATCGCTTCGGCGTCCTGGTCATGACCCGCCAGCGCATCCGACCCAGCATCCAGCACGCCACCCACGAAGCCTGCCCCACCTGCCAGGGCATGGGCAAGGTGAAGACGCTCGAGGCCATGGTGCTCAGCGTGGTGCGGCGCATCAAGGCCATCATGAGCAAGGGAACCGTGTCGGAGATCCGCGTCAAACTTGCGCCGGTCATCGCCATGTCCGTGCTCAACGGCAAGCGGAAGGACCTGGCCGACCTCGAAGAACAGTACGAGGGTCGCATCCTGATCCAGTCCGACCACGAGGTCTCCTACGGTGAAATGGCGGCGGAGATCGAGCGCCGGGACGAGGAACCTGCGGAGAAACCGCAGCCACGGTCCCAGGAACGGTCCCGGGAGGATGAGGAGACGGTGGTCCTGGGCGGCGATTCTCCCATTTCCTTCGAGAAGGCCATGGCGGAAGACGCCAAGCGCGTGCCTGCGACTCCCCCCGTGGAAATTCGCTACGACCGCCGGGATGCCCAGCGGGCCGCCCTGGAGGAACGGGAGCGTCTGCGGGCCATGTTCGAGAGCGCAAAGCCCGAGGACGGACCTGCGCCGGAAGCCAGTGAAACCAGCGAGGTTGAAGAGACCGCCACGGCCAAGGCTGGGCGCAGTCGGCGCAACCGCGGTCGCGGCAAGGGCAAGGGCGACAAGCCCGCCGCCGATGTGGGCACCGAAGTGGCGGCCCCGGTCCCGGCCCCTGCGGTGAAGCCCCAGGTTGAGGTGCCCATGCCGCCCCAGCCCAAGGCAGAGGCGCCTGCTCCGACCACGCCCGTGGTGGTGGCGAAACCTGTGCTGGTGGTGGCACCCGTCCCTGGGGTCGTCGAACCCGAGGCACCCCGACCCGTGCTCAATGTGGCGGATCTGCTGACCCCCAGCCTGCGACCCAAGCTCCAGGCCAAGGTGGAAGCGGTGCCAACCCCTGTGGCCAAGCCTGTCAAGGCCCCCCGCTCCAAGGCCAAACCCGCGGTGGTCGTGGATTCCGTCCCGGCCCCCAGGAAACCCAGGGAGGCCAAGGCCGAGGTGAAGGTCGAGCCCAAGGCTGAGGTGAAGGTCGAGCCCAAGGCCGAGGTGAAGCGTGAATCCAAGCCCGAAGTGAAGGTGGAGGCCAAGGCCGAGCCAAAGGCCCCGGCGAAGACCGCCCCCAAGGCCAAAAAGGCCGCCAAGGAGGCGGAAGTCGCTGAAGCCAAGCCGGCCAAGCCGACCAAGGCTCCGGCCCGTGGCAAGACCAAGTCGTGAGTGCCTGAGCCATGCTGCCTTACCTGCTGGTCGTCTGCGCGGCCCTGGCCACCCTCCTCGGGGGGTGGCTGGTGGTGCGCTTCCTGAGCCATGGCAAGGTCCAGGTGATGCGACTCCTGTCCGGAGTCGCCGCCGGCTACCTGGTGTCCATGTCCCTGGTTCGGGTACTTCCCGAGGCCATGGAGCAGAGTGGCATGAACACGGCCTACTGGGCCCTGGCGGGCTTCTTCCTGGTCCATGCCATCGAACACGGCATCAGCCCCCATTTCCACTATGGCGAGGAGACCCACACCCACATCGGAACGGCCATGACCGGTGTCCTGGCCCTGGTGGGACTCTCCCTCCATAGCATGATGGACGGCATGGCCATCACGGCGGCCCTCCGCGCGGACAACAACCTGGGCACCCTTGTGTTCCTGGGAATCCTGCTCCATCGCATTCCGGAGGGGGGCACCATCTCCAGCATCTTCCTCGCCCGAGGCTTCGGTGCACGGGGGGCCATCCTGGCCGCAGCGGTCCTGGCCGGTGCCGCCCTGGTGGGCGCGCTGGGCCAAGCCTGGTTCCACATCCCCGTTGGGCCGATGCTGGGGTTCACGGCCGGACTCGGGCTCTACGTGGCCTGTTCGGACCTCTGGCCCCAGGCCCAGAAGGAACAGGGCGGGAAGAGCACCCGCAGCCCGGTGGTGGGGATCGCCATCTTCGTTGTCAGCGCGTTCCCGGCCACCCTTGGACTCCATCATGGCCTGAAGCCACCCGGTTCC
>CAZPUI010000707.1:0-3077 GCA_964589695.1 uncultured Solibacteraceae bacterium
GGGCGAGTTGGAGTTCAGCCGCATCCAGGTTTTCACCCCCAAGGGGGACCTGAAGAGCCTTCCCGAGGGTTCCACCCCCATCGACTTCGCCTACGCCATCCACACCATGGTGGGCCACCGCTGCGTGGGGGCGAAGGTCAACGGCAAGATGGTCCCCCTCAAGCACGTGCTCCGGAACGGCGACCAGGTGGAAGTGCTCACCCGCACGGACCATAAGCCCAGCCGGGACTGGCTCACCATCGTCAAGAGCGCGTCGGCGAAGAGCCGCATCCAGAGCTTCATTCGCGACGAGGAACGCCAGCAGGCCATCCAGATGGGGAAGGACCGTCTGGAGCGCGAGGCCCGGGCCATGGGACTCCACGTGGACACCCCGGAACTCCAGGCGGCCCTTGACGAACGGCTGAAGGAGTTGAAGTTCGCCAACTGGGATGCCTTCCATGCCGCGGTGGGCTTCAGCCGAATCACGGTGCACAAGCTCCTGGAGCCCTTCCTGCCTGAGACCCAGAAGGTGCGTCCCGACAAGGTCCCGGTCCTGTCCGACGACACCATCCTGGTGGACGACAATGTCGGGGTGCTCTTCATCCTGGCCCAGTGCTGCAAACCCATCCGCGGCGATGAGATCCTGGGCTACACCACCCGGGGTAGGGGCATCTCCATCCACCGGGCCAACTGCCCCCAGCTCTTCAGCACGGCCATGAGCCCCGAGCGAAGGATCAGCGTGGCCTGGGGCAAGCAGAGTCGGGGGCTCTTCGATACCGAGCTGACCCTCTCCGCCCAGGATCGCCCCGCCATGGTCAGTGCCGTGAGCGATGCGGTGCAGCATGCCGGGGTCACCATGCAGCGTTTCAATGCCGCTGCCGCCGAAGGGGGCGTGGTGAACATCTTCATCGCCCTGAGGGTGAGGGACCGCGACCACATCGTGGAGGTCATGAGCCACCTGCACAAGGTGAAGGGCGTGCTGGCGGTGGAGCGGGTGCGGGGGTCCGTCTTTGGCAGTGTGCGCTGATCCCATCCCTTGGCCCCACCTGGAGGCCAGCCTCCGACACCTTCAGCGGGGACCCTCCCCCCACAAGCTGAGCCCCTGGATTCCCACCTCCCCGCGGAGGGCCGCAGTGGCCGTGGTGCTATGGGGAGATGCCTGCGGAGCCCGGGAGCTTCTGCTCATTCAGCGAGGGTTCACCGCACCCCAGCATGCCGGGGAACTGGCCTTCCCCGGCGGCATGGTGGAACCCACCGATCGGGACCTGCCCGCCACGGCCCGAAGGGAGCTGGAGGAAGAGCTGGGGCTGCGGGAGGGACTGTGGGAAATGGGCTGCCTGCCGGATGGGGTGGCCAAGGGGCGGGTGCGCTTCACGCCCGTGGTGTTCCGATGGGAGTCGGCGGAGCCTCGCGTGGAACCGGGCCACGAGGTCAAGGACGTGCTGAGGCTCGGCCTGCGCTGGCTCCTTCGGGCGCCTTGGACCCAGGAGCGCCTGGAGCATGGGGGGCTCTCCGTCAAGGCTCCTCGCCTGGAACTTCAGGATGTGCCCCTCTGGGGTGCGACCGCCTTCGTCCTCAAGGCCTGGCTCGACGTTCTGGACCAGGAAATAAGGTAGGCTGAAGGGGTCATCCCGGGCGTTCGCGCCCTCCGCCATTGGATATGGAATCACGCGAGCCATGCAGCTGCGGTCCGAGTTCTGGGGCCACAGCCGAACAACGAGGTAGCCCACGTTGCTCCGCACGGCCCCTCACCTTCGAGTCGACCATGAAGTTCCTCAGCAGCCATGTGATCCACTTCCTGATCATGGGCGCGGGCCTGTCCCTGGTCCTGGGACTCCTGACGCCCACCACCCGCGAGGATCGAACCCGGAAGAGCATCCTCAAGCACGCCGCGGGCCTGCTTGGCATTGGACTCGCCCTGGCGTGGGTGATGTACCTTCTGCCCAAGAATCAGATCCGCTTCTAGGTCATGGAACGCCTGAAGGCGCTCTACGGCCAATGGAAGCTTCTGAAAGCGGCCATCGCCCACCACGCAGGCCTTGCGTGGGACCGGCTGGTGCATGCCATTCCCACCGTGGGTCGGGTGGCGGATTTCATCCGCGAGGTGCTGCGGAAGTACAGCCACGACGACTGTTTCACCTACGCCGCCAGCATCAGCTTCTTCCTCACCATCTCCCTGGTTCCGCTGGCCACCCTCTTCTTCAAGTTCATGGCCCTCTACACCATGGGCGGCACCGTGTACTCCGAGCGCTTCCGGAACGCCCTCTTCGCCATGTATCCCCACATGACCGGAAGCCTGGTGGACGAAACCCTCAAGCACAGCCGCAAGGTGAGCGGCTGGGGCATCGGCTTCATCATTCTGCTCATCGGGGCCCACTGGGGCGTGAACCAGCTGGATCGCTCCCTGGCCCATATCTTCGATCTGCGCATCAAGCCTGAACGCGCCACCCGGCAGTATCACCTCCTGCGCCGCCTGGGGGTGGTCATCGGGGGCCTGCTCTTCCTGGTCATCCTCATGACGGCGGGTGCCGAGTGGACCCTGCGGAACCGCGCCCCCTTCTCGCCCCTGCTCGTGTACACCTACCTTCCCCCCCTTGTGGGTTGCTTCGCGGTGACGATCATCCTCCAGCACCTGCCCCGGCGCCATGTGCGGTTCCGCCACGCCTTCCTGGGCTCCCTGGTCTGCACCTTCTTTTGGATCCTCGCCAAGTGGGCCTTCGGGTGGTACCTGGACCACACCCCCACCTGGGGCATCCTCTACGGGGGCCTGGGTGGACTGATGGCAGCCCTGATCTTCCTCTACTACAGCTGCTGCATTTTCATGCTGGGAGCCGAGGTGACGGCGGCCTTCTACCGCCATGAAACGGGCGCAGTGAAGGTCCAGAGCTTCGGTCGCAGAAAGGAACCCGCGGGGCAGTAGCCCTTTGAACAATCCGGGTGCGGCCCGGCAGAAGGGGCCGCGGACACCATCCTGGCCAGCACAGTTTGTGCTTGCTAATCCTCACGGCCGTGGCCGCTGCTGGGGATCTCGAAACCCTGGGCCCGGTACTCGTTGATCTTGTTGCGCACGGTGCGGAGGGCGATGTCCAGCTGCTGAG
>CAZPUI010000708.1:0-3074 GCA_964589695.1 uncultured Solibacteraceae bacterium
TCGGTGACCGGGATTGCAAACAAAAGGGGTTAGAGACTGGAATGCGGAAGTTGGGTTAGTAGTACGGAGGACGCAAAGGATGCTCGGGGACCTCAAGTAAGGTGTAAGTGACTGTCAGACCGAGCAGTCTCGCTTCTGCAGGGCCCCAAAATGGGCACTTTTGCGTTCAGCGGGATATGGAGTGATTACTCCAGGTTCGCGGCCTGCTCCCGGACCTGCTCCAGGACCCCCTTGGCTTCCATGACGGTGCGGGTCATGGTGATGCGCTTGCACTTGCTGCCGGTGGTGTTGAGTTCCCGCAGGACCTCCTGACACCAGATGTCCATGGCCTTGCCTTCCACCCTGCCCTTGGCCAGGCGCTCCCGGAAATCCTCCAGGTGGGAGGAAAGGCGCACCAGCTCCTCCTGGACATCCTGACGCTCCGCCAGGACCCCGGCCTCGGCCACGAGTCGTTCCTCGGGCAGGCGCCCCTGGAGCTGGGCGTCCTTCAGGAGGTTCTCCAGGCGCTGACGGTACTGCTCCGGCAGCTCCACGGCCTGCTGCCGGGCCTCGTCCTGGAGCCGGAGCGTCAACGCCTGGAGCCGGTCCAGGCTCTCCTGGAAGAAGGGGGAGAGGCGCGCCGCCTCTTCCTCCCGGCGTTGGTTCCATTCCACCAACAGGGCCCGCACGGCCTCCAGCACACCTTCCCCCATGCGCTCCGCCCAGTCGTGATCCGGGGGAAGCCAGGCGCCGGGGAGGCGAAAGAAGGCCTCGGCGGTCATGGGGGGCAGGTTCAGCCACTCCGCATCCTCCGCCCAGGCCCGAGCCACGCTCCGCAGCAGGCTCCGGTTCACCTTGGGCTCCAGGCTGGGTTCGTCCTGGACCTCCAGGGTCAGGTCCAGGCGACCCCGTCCCGCCACTTCCCGCACCAGGGATCGGATGCCCGCTTCCAGGGCCAGGAGGGCCGGGGGCAGGCGCACCCCCACATCCAGGGACTTGTGGTTCACACTCCGCAGGGTCAGTCGAATCTGGCCGCTCCCCAAGGGTTGGGAACGTTCGGCAAAGGCAGTCATGGATCGCATGGGGTCTCCCGGCAGCCTTCATCCTAGCGACATCACCAAAACCCCGAGACGCCACCCCCTGCGGCCCCTGGTAAGACCCAGGGCGCGGGTCCCTGGCGTCCCCACCTGCACCGAAGGTCCTCCTCACCCCCGGCCGGAAGCCGGCGGGGTGGGGTCTCGTGTGGATCCGACCTGGATTCACCCCTTCGACCCGTCCTGGAATCAACCCCGCCGAACCTGCCTCGTATCACTAGCCATCCGTCCCTCCCCGGGTGGACACTGTCGTCCTCCCACAACCCCGGAGTTCTAGATGCAGCGACCCTTGACCCTCGCCACCCTGCTCCTGGCCGCCGGTGCCTTTGCCCCCGCGGCGGATGCGCCCCTGCTGCTCCGTCAGCCGGCCCTCAGCCAGAGCCACCTGGTCTTCGCCCACGCCGGTGACCTTTGGATCACAGGCCGGGAGGGGGGTGAAGCCCGCCGGCTCACCGCAGGCATGGGCCTGGAGGGCCAGCCCCACTTCTCGCCCGACGGCAAGCAGATTGCCTTTACGGCCGAGTACGACGGCAATGTGGATGTCTACACCGTTCCCGTGGAGGGGGGGGCTCCGAAGCGCCTCACCTGGCACCCCGGCCCTGACACCGCCCAAGGCTGGACGCCGGAGGGCAAGGTGCTTTTCGCTTCGGGCCGCAACAGCGAGACCGGCCGCACCCAGCAGCTCTTCACCCTGGCCCCGGGCACCGCGTCCCCCGAACTCATCCCCTTGCCCATGGCCCACGGCGGCTGCTTCTCCCCGGATGGCAAGCAGCTGGTCTATGAGCCCATGCGGCGGGCCTTCGAGATCTGGAAGCGCTACCGCGGCGGCACCGCCTCCCACCTCTGGATCGCGGACCTGAGGGACTCCAGCGTGGTGAAGGTGCCCCGCAAGGACAGCAACGACTTCAACGCCATGTGGATCGGCTCCAAGATCTACTTCCTCTCCGACCGCGAGGGGCCCGTCACCCTGTTCGCCTACGACACCGCCACCAAGCAGGTGTCCAAGGTCCTGAGGCATTCGGGCCTGGACCTGAAGAGCGCTTCCGCCGGCCCCGGTGCCATCGTGTACGAGCAGTTCGGCACCCTCCATACCTTCGACCTGGCCAGCGGGAAATCCCGCAAGGTGGACATCTCCCTCCAGGGGGACATGCCCGGGATCCGACCCCGCTTCGAATCCATCGCCACGCGCATTTCCCGGGGGGCCATCTCCCCCAGCGGGGCCCGGGCCGTGTTCGAAGCCCGTGGGGAGATCCTCACGGTACCTGCGGAGAAGGGCAGCCCCCGCAACCTCACGGGCACCCCGGGCACCATGGAGCGGGATCCTTCCTGGTCACCGGATGGCAAGACCATCGCGTACTTCAGCGACGCCACTGGAGAATATGCCCTGCACCTCAAGCCCCAGGATGGCAAGGGGGATCCCCGCATCATCGCCCTGAACCCTGGGTTCTACTACAACCCCACCTGGAGTCCCGATAGCAAGAAGCTCGTCTTCACCGACCAGGCCCTGAACGTATGGCTGCTCGACCTTGAGAAGGAGAAGGCCGCACCCCAGAAGATCCACACCCTGGAGCGCGGCAGCAATGGGGTCCTGGGCCGTGCCCCCGAGATTATTTTCGCGGCGGGAATCCACATACCGCGTTTGTTGCCGGTGGCCATCTCCCACGGCTACGATCCCTTCGACGGCGACAAGGCGCGAGAGCTGTTCGCCCGCCGAACCCAGGGTGCCTATCAGAAGCAGGAGCACGAAGACCTGACCAGCATTTACAAGGGAGTGGTTGGTGCCAAGGGTGGGATTCACGTTGCGTTCGGCGATGTCATCGAGGTGGTGCCCGACGACGACGAGCTCCTGGCTGCGGTTATCGATCGCCAGATCATTGCCAACTATCGCCTTCAGTCCACACACTTCCTCGCCTGGGAAATGCTCTACGGCCATGACGACCGCGTCAATGGATGGAAAAGGGCGCTTGCCGTGCGCGATTGGCGTAGTTGTGAGAACGCATT
>CAZPUI010000709.1:0-3072 GCA_964589695.1 uncultured Solibacteraceae bacterium
GCAACGTCACCCCGGGCTGCGCCGCAGGCGGGGTCCGGGTGGCGGGCATGGCCCGGATGGTGGGTGGGGTGGGGGTGATGAACATCATGCTGGTGAGCGTCACCGAGCGCACCCGGGAGATCGGCATCCGCAAGGCCATGGGCGCCACCAAGCGCGACATCATGGCCCAGTTCCTGGTGGAGGCCGTGGCCCTCACCTCCGTGGGGGGCCTCGTGGGGCTGGGGCTGGGCATGGGCATGGCGGTCCTCGTGCGGATGGCCACACCCCTCCCCGCCTCGGCGCCCCTCTGGTCCGCGGCCCTGGGCTTCGGGGTCAGCGCCGCCGTGGGTCTCACCTTCGGCCTCTGGCCCGCCCTCAAGGCCGCGCGGCAGGATCCCATTGAGGCGCTGAGGTACGAGTAGCCACCTCGGTGCGCGGACGCGCGCCGAGGTCTGAGGCTCGGACCTTCCGCGCGATCCACGCACCATGCTCTCCTTTGCGTAATGGCATCAAGACGGCCCACGACGAGGTGTGCAGAGTCCAAACTCCAGACTCATGTCCACACCCTGCTCGGCCGTAGGAATGGGGGTCCGGGAGGTTCCCCATGCGTTCCATCACCCTGCTCCTGACCGCGGGTCTGGTCCTGCTGCCCCTGGGGGCCGAGGATCCACACAAACCTGCCAAGGCTGCCAAGACCGGGATCGTGGTGCCGCCGCCGGAGACGGACAAGGGGCACGCGGAGACCGCCAAGGATAAGCAGGCCAAGGAGGTCAAGCCCGGCACCAAGGCCAAGGAGGAGGCCAAGGAGGAGACGCACGAAGCCAAGGCTCCAGATCCCGCACCCCGGCCCGTGGTGCGTCGAAAGCCGCCGGCGCCACGGCCCGCGGAAAACCCGCGCATCTCCGAAGCGGAGGTCCGGGCGGCCCGGCTGCTGGAGGAGAATGCGCGGCTCCAGCAGGAGATTGCCAAGCGCCAGGGCTACAGTCCGCTGCCCGTGGGCACGCCGGACCAGGCCAAGGCGGAGCTCCTGGCCGGCAACGACCGCTTCGTGGCGGGGAAGCGGGTGCGCACCCTGCTCAGTTCCCAGGATCTGGAACTCAGGGACACCCTCTCCAGGGGGCAGAGTCCCTTTGCCGTCATCGTCACGTGTTCGGACAGCCGCCTGGCGGACAACGTGCTCTTCGATCAGGAGCTGGGTCGGCTCTTCACCATCCGGGAAGCGGGCAACAGTCCCGACATCCAGGGCCTGGCCTCCATCGAGTACGCCGTGGAGCATCTGGGCAGCAAGCTGGTGGTGGTGATGGGGCACACGGCCTGCGGGGCCATCAAGGCGGTGAAGGAGTCCAAGGGCAAGCCCATGCCCGGCAACCTGTGGGTCATCCAGGCTTCCATGGCGGGACTGCTGGAGGTCTGCCACGAGGATCCCAACGAGCATCCCAGCGCCCACATCACCCGCCTGGCGGAGGTCAATGCCCAGCGCCAGGTCCAGGGCATCCTCGACCGCAGTGAGATCGTGCGCCACCTGGTGGGTACGGGCAAGGTGCAGGTGGTGCCCGCCCTGTACGACCTGGCCAGCGGCAGGGTGAAATTCCTGACCTTGCCCAAGGCGGGGGGGGCCCCTGCGGCCCACCACTAGAAGCTCGGGACGGAGGAAGGCCACCATGCGTCTCAAGCGTCGTCTGCAGGTCCTGCTCCTGTTCCTGGCGGGTCTGCCCATGCTGGTGCTGCTCTTCGAGAGCTACCGCTCCGGGCGGAGGGCGCTCCTGGCCCAGATCCGCACGGATTCCAAGCATCTGGCCCAGCTGCAGGTGTCGGACCTGGAAGCCTTTCTGGGGGTCCAGCGCCAGGGGGCCGAAGGGTTGGTGCGGGCCCTGGAAAGCTTGCCGGAGCTCAAGCCCAACCTGATCCAGCTCCTGCTGGCGCGCACCCTGGAGGAAACCCCGGACGCCTACGGCATGGCCGTGGCCCTGGAGCCCTCCAGTACACCCCTGGAGCGCTATGCCCCCTTCCACTTCCGGGATGGGGGCACCCTCCGGTACCGGGACCTGACCCATCCCCTCCACGCCTACGACCAGAAACCCTGGTTCGCCGCACCCTTCGCCTCGGGACGCAAGCTCTGGTCCCCGCCGTACCTGGACCAGACGGGCCGCGTGCCCATGATCACGTACTCCGTGCCGCTGCGGCGCGTGGGGAGGGTGGTGGGGGTGGTCACGGTGGACATCTCCCTGGAAGGGGTGGCCCAGGAACTCCGCCAGCTCCAGCCGGGGGGGGATGGTGCGGTGTACCTTGTGAACCGGGAGGGGGTGATTGCCGCCCATCCCTCCCTCAAGGTGCTGGAAACAGGCACCGGCGAGGATCCAGGGGTGCGGCTGGGCAAGGTGGCCGAGCTGCTGGCCAGGGCAGGGGGAGAGGCGGTGGCGGGGGTGGATCCCATCACCCAGCGGGAGTCCTGGCTGGTGGAAGAGCCCCTGCCCTCCATGTCCGCAGGGCGGGGGGGGCAGGACTGGTCGCTCATCGTGAGCTGGCCCTTGGATCGGCGGCTGCGGCCCCTGCGGGACCTGGCCCTGCGCATGGGGGTGGCCTTTCTCTTCCTGGGGGGTGGGGCCCTCTTCTTCCTCAACCGGGCCTTCGAGGATGTGATCTCCCGCCCTCTGAAACGGCTGACCCGGCGGGCGAAGGCCCTGCAGGACGGTGCCCCGGAGGCCGTCACGGACGATGAGGGGGAGCCCGTGGAATTGCGGGAACTGCACCAGGTCCTCCATGCCATGGCCCAGGCCCGAACCCGGACGGGGAGGGAGGACGGAACGTGAGCATTCTCTGGCTCCTGCTGGGCCCTGGCAGCCTTCGGGAGCGACGCTGGGCCCTCTTCGCCCTGGCAGCCCTTCTGGTGGCTGGGGGGCTGGGGCTGGCCTTGGACGCCTCGGACCTGGTGACGGAATTGGTGCTGGTGGCCTTCGGCTACCTGATGCTGCTTCTGGGACTCTTCAAACTGGCCTTCTTCACCCTGCTTGGGCCAGCCCAGGCGGGGCGGCTGGGGGTCCAGGGGGTGGTGGCCATGCTCCTGGGGGTCGGCATGGCCGGGTTTCCTGGGGA
>CAZPUI010000710.1:0-3067 GCA_964589695.1 uncultured Solibacteraceae bacterium
GGCCGCTTCGAGCCCGGGATGGAGGTGGCGGGGCAGGAGAAGAAGGGGGATGGTCTGACCCTCTTTCAGAAGTACCGGGGCCTCGTGGTGGCCGGTTCCGGAGGACGCGCCTATGTCCAGCCCGAACCCCGCCAGAAGGTCCATTTCGTGATCGACCCCGATGGCATCGTGGATCTGGGTGGGCTCCAGGCGGCCACGGGCCTCCACACCTTCAAAGTGCTGGAGCGCTGGACCCGAGCCCGCAAGGTGGACATCCACGCGGACACCGCCAGCGGCGGGGGAAAGTACGCCTCCCTCATCCGACGGGACCTGGCTCCTGTGGATGAGCTCACCTGCGCGGCGGACCCTGAACGCAACAAATCCAGAGCCGCGGTCGCCGAAGAACTCCGGAGCCAGTGGGCCAAGTCGGCGTGCGGCATTGGGGATGGCTGGACGCCCCGCAATGTGGACGGCATCGTGGTCTTCTCCGGCCGCATCCATGACAAGCTCTGCCGCATCCGCAACCGGATCCTGCAGGAACTCCGCCATCCCGAACGTCCGGACCATGCGGAGGGCGTGGCCTGGACCGATGGGCTCGGCATGGGGACGGAGGAGAAGGAACAGCTCCGAAAGAAGCTGGAGGCCCTCACGGACCAGGACGTCTGGGCCCTGGTAAGGCCCGTGGAGCGCTGGTTGGCCCTCCACGAATTGAGCCATGCCGTGGGCGTGGGCGGCCACCTGAAGGGGGGAATGGAATCCGAGGACTGCGCCAACCGGGTTCCTTCTTGCCCCATGCAGTACCTGACCTGGCAGGAGAAGCGGCGCTACCTGATTTTCGGGGAACTCGGGGGCCTTGGCCCACTCTGCAACCAAGGACCCCACGACTGTTGGAAGCACGTTCACCCGAAGAATTGACCGACCTCCACCATGCCCCGCAGCAGATCCGCCTCTGCCGCCAGTACGGCGAAGGCGCCCCAGCCGGGGCCTTCCACCAGGGCATGGAACCCCTTCCGTGCCCCTTCCTCATCGCCCTGCAGGAGCTTCCACACCGCCCGTCCGTAGGCGGCCGTGGCATCGTCCAGGCCCGGCAGGAGCTCGCCCTCGTTCGGGGTGGCCTTGGAAGTCTGACCTTTGAAGGCCAGGAGCAGACGGTGGTAGGCACCGTTCTCCACCAGCCGTTGACCCGGGTGGATGCTGGCCAGCACGCGATCCGCCTCGGCCTTGAGGCCGGCCCGGCGCAGGGCCAGGAAGCGCCAGTAGCTGGCGGCCACGCGGTTGTCCTCGTTGTCCAGGGCATCGTGGCAGGCCTGGAAGACCCGGGCCGCCTCGGGGAACTGCCCCAGCAGGTAGTGGCTCAGGGCCAGGTGGTAGAGCACATTGCTGCGGAGGGTGCTCAGGGGCAGGTTCTGGGCATTGGGAAGGCCATCGGGTTCCAGGGCATCGGCATTGGGGCCCAGCAGGGCCTGGGCCTTCTGGAAGTCATTCAGGGCCAGGTCGATGCAGCGCACGGTGAGCAGCCGATGACCACGGTGGCGATAGAACCGAGCATCCTCAGGGAACCGGGCGATACCTTCGGTGAAGTGGGCGATGGCCTCCCGATACTTCCCCAGGTAGGCCAGGCGACGCCCCACCCAGATCCACGCGTCGGCATCCCTGGGGTGGGTCGCCAACCGGGCCCTCATGACCTCCAGGTGCTGGGCATGGCGGCTCCGGGCGGCCTCGGGCAAGGTGGGCGCGGTCAGGGGTTTCCCCAGGAGCGACACGGCCTCCACGGCCAATGCAGGGACCGCCTTGGGGATGGCGGGATCATTGGCGAAATGAACGTGGGCGATGCGCCAATCCCGGGGGCCGCCCCGGAGGACAAAGGTGACGGGCCCCTGCTGGAGGCTGCCGTTCGTCTTCTGGAAATACCAGTTGGCGGCCACCGTGGCCGTGGGACCAGCGGGCTGGACATGGAGGGGCCCCAGCCAGAGCCGATTGCCCTGGACCTTGCCCCCAGGCACGAAGCCGAAGCCCTCATGGTGGGATTTCACGGCCCCGGGTCCCAGGATCAGCCCGGGCTTTTCCGAGGAGAAATAGCTAAGGCTTGGATCCGCCCAGAACAAGCGATCCACGGCCTCCAGATCGTAGGTGTTCCAGCTGGTGACCCAGCGACCAATATGGGCCTGGATCGGGGCCTGGGCAGTGGCCATGATCGACAGGGAAAGCACGGCGATGTAGACGCGCACAGCAACCTCCTAGGGGATTTGATGTTTCAAGTGTAAGACATCTTCGATATTCATTTGACAAGACGCAATCCAGGGGAAAGGATGGGCCACCCCCTGGTGTCCGGCCCCGCCCCATGCCAGGTCTCCTTCCCCCGGAGTTGATATGGCCATCCCCACACCCCTGCCTTCCTCGCTTCAGCGCTGTGGCAACCAGATGCTGCTCCACATTACCGGGCCGATCTGTGAAAAACCCACCGAGCTCCTGGCTAGCCATGCCTTCCGGCAGGTGGTGACGGGCTACCTGGGCCAGCTGGTGGACCAGTGCGCCCCCTGCCTGGATCACATGCCCAGTCGGGATCCCCTGGTCTGGGTTCGGATCCTGGCGGGACTCGCCGAGCACCGCCTGGAGGATGTTGCCTTGCAGGTGCCCGAGGCCGTGGATTTCCTGGCCCCGGGACCCCGCCGCGTCCTCCGGGAGGTGGTGGAAGGACTCTACGATTATTGGCGCAGTTTCGACCGCTTCATGCTCCTGCACAGCGAGCCCGGTCCCGGCGCCCTGGACCGTCGTCCGTATCGGGCCTTCAACGAGACCCTGGGCACCCTGGTGGACCTGGTGCGGGGGACCTATCGCGATATCCAGGAAAACATCACGGGGGACCATCCCAGGATCTACCGCCAGGTCCATGCCGGATGCAACGTGGGTCTCATCGCCGTACCCAAGGCCACACCCCTGCCCACGGCCCTGAGGGAGGCCTGGGGGGAAGTGCCCTTCATTCGCCAGATCTGGATCAATCCCCCCATGATCCTGGATCCCCCCTCCAACACCCGCACCGGCAGCTTCGCCCCCCTGCCCCGCTGCCCCCGGGAGGGCTTCCGTCCCC
>CAZPUI010000711.1:0-3063 GCA_964589695.1 uncultured Solibacteraceae bacterium
TGGATGGAGCTGGAAGTGGTCCAGCTCCTGGAGGGCAAGGGCCAGGCGCCGCGGTTCGCCCAAGGTCCTCGCCGCAAGGTCATCGGCGACGAGTTCGCGCTCCTGGCGCATCCTTCCCGAGAGCCACCACACGACTGGGTGGTAGAAGAGCAGGATCTCGGTGAAGCGCTGAAGCAGATTCATCAGGTAGTCGTTGCGGCAGATGTGCGCCAGCTCGTGGGCCACCAGGGCCTCCAGAAGGTCCTGGGGCATGGAGGTGAGCAGGGAGGCCGGGAGCAGCACCATGGGGCGCCAGAGCCCCAGCGACACGGGTCCCTCCAGGGTCTCCACCCTCTGGATTCGGACTTTGCACCGGAGACCCAAGCGGGCGCACAGATCCTGGAAACGGGCCTCCAGGGCCGGGTGTTCCAGGGCTTGGGCGCGCTGGGTCAGGTTCCGCAGCCACACCAGGCCCGCGGTCAACCGTAAGGTCAGGAGTGCATTTCCCATCAGCCAGAGGCCCACCACCCAAGGCAGGTAAGGGCCCAACCGCCCATGCACCAGTTCCATGGCCCCGAGTACTGGGGACACGGGCTCCTGAACCATGGGGGATGGATGGGTGTGGACCAGGCTCAGGCGCAGGTAGGTGGCCAATGGCAGGGTCAAGCTGGCCAGGAGGGCCAGGGCGGCCATGGCATAGCGTGCCTGGGGGCGCGCGTGGCGAAGGAGGCGGAATCCCAAGGCTGCACCGAGGCCCACCAGGGCTCCTTGCCAAAGGAAATGGAGCAGGGTCCAACCCAGGACATGGACCCAGGGGCTCATGGCCGACCTCCCTGCCGGGAAAGGAAGGCCCGGATCTCTTCCCTTTCGGAATCCGTGACGTGGTCCCCCTGGAGGGCTGCCAGCACCAGCTCCTTGCCCGAGCCGGAGAAGGCCCGATGGATGAAATCGGAGAGGAGGTTCCGCTGGTGAGAATCCCGGGCCTGGCCAGGTGCGTAGACATGGGAGCGCTGGCGCTCATCCCGGGTGAGCAGGCCCTTGCCATGCATGATCTGAAGGAACCTCAACACCGTGGCCTGGGTGAGGTCCGGGCGCCTGGGGGCCAGGTGTTCGTGAACCTGGCGGGCCGTGGAGGGCCCCAGGTCCCAGAGGGCTTGCAGCAGCTCGAGTTCTGCGGGGGTGGGGCGAGGGACTTGGGCCATGACGGCTCCTGGGATGTCCCAAGGATAGATATCCAGAAAAGTTTGTCTAGAAAAAATTTTCTGATTCACCGCCTTCGGTGGCAGTGGGTCCGCGTCCAGAACTTCAGCCCATCCTGCTGGCTACCGAAAGGGTGTGGGGTGAATGTCATGGCGCTCAGCAAGGATCATGTCTACGCAACCATCATCCAGGCGGTGACCCCCCTTACGGGGGAAATGATGGCCAAGTCCGCCGTCCAGACCCATGGCACGAAATTGGGGCTGGTGGGAGCCACCCTTACGGCCGACGAGGTGGAGGCCCTTCTCTCCCGGGTCGGTGCCTCCCTCAATGTTTTCATCGGTCGGGACAAGTCCGCCCAGGTGGTGGGCGAACTCCAGCGCGCCCTCAAGGGGTAGGAGTCTCCATGAACACTCGGATCACGGTTCAAATCCTCAGCGTGATGGCCATTCTGGCAACCCTGATCTGCCTGGTGTGGACTTTCGCATCGCCCCAGGGGGCCTTCGTGGCCCTGATTTCAAAGCCCACGCTGCTCGTCATCTCCCTGGTGAGCAAGCTGTTCTCCCTGTTGCTTGCCACCCTCTGGGGCATGGGGGTGGTGCGTGGGTTCGAGGCGGGCAATCCCGCCCGCAAGGCCTGGCTCATGCTCACCCTGGGCATGGCCGCCATGCTCCTTGGCCAGCTTTGGTTGGCGCCCTTCCAGGTCCTGACGGGAAAGTCCCCCTTTCCGTCCTATGGAGATCTCTTCTTCGTCCTCTCCTACCCCTCCTTCCTCCTGGCTTTCTACTTCTTCTTCAAGGCCTACCGGGAGAGTGGCCTGCCCCTGGGATCCCCCGCCGAGTGGATGAGCATCCTGGGGGTCGTGGCCATCCTTGCCGTGGTCCTGGCCTTGCAGGTCCTCAAACCCATCCTGGCGGCCCCCGGGTCTAGGCTGGAGACCTTCCTCAATGCCTTCTATCCGCTCGGGGACCTCCTGCTCCTCCTGCCCGTGGCCCTGCTTTTCCGCATCAACAGCCGCATGCGGGGGGGCGAGATCGGTCGCGTGTGGATGCTTCTGTTGGTGGGCTTCCTGGTGCTGACCTCCGCGGATGTGTTCTTTGCGTTCTATTCCAGTTTGGGACACGCCAACCTGGACAGCCTGCTGCATGCCGCCTTCGTGATGGCCTACTTCCTCATGGCCCTGGGCCTTCAGCGCCAGGCGCGGTTGCTGGCGGACTGAAGCTTAGGGCCTTTCATCCCTCCACCTCCAGCACCACCAGCCCATCCTGCCGGGTGCTGCGGCCGGCGACGGGGATGATGTCCCCGGTGCGGTAGGGGCGGCGGCGCTTGCGGTAGGCATCGGGGAAGGCCACGGCCTCCAGCAGGCCGGTTTCGTCCTCGAAGGTGATGAACTGCATGGGGTCGCCCCTTTCGGTTAGGACGGGCTTTTCCGCCACCACCAGGGCCCAGAACCGCAGGTGTCGGCCGGGTTTTTCAGCGTCGGCGGCGCGGTGGGGGCCGCCCCCGTGGCGGACCCGGGCCAGGAGCGCAGGGTGCATCTCCAGGGTGAGGTTCATGACCTCCATCTCCAGGTCCGCCCGCTGGAAAGGATCCGTGGGGCGGGGTCGCACCTGGGGCGGTACACCCCCCAGCCGGGCCCAGTAGAGCCGGGTTCGGTCCCCATCCGGGGCCCAACGATCAAAGGCCCCTGCGGCCACCAGGGCCTCCACCGTGGGTAGGGAGAGCTGGGTGCGGGTCAGGAGATCGTCCAGTTCGGCAAAGGGACCGTTCCGCTCCCGTTCCTCCAGAAGGGCCCTCACCTCCCCTTCCCGGGCCCCCTTCACGGCCATGAGCCCCACCCGCAGGCCCTGGTCCCCCTCGGCGCTGTAGGTCCACCGGGACAGACTG
>CAZPUI010000712.1:0-3063 GCA_964589695.1 uncultured Solibacteraceae bacterium
CCATCGAAGCGCGGATGGGAGAGGCCGAAGGTCTGGGTCATGCTCCAGACGCCGTGCCACATGTGAAGGCACAGGCAGAGCATGGCAAGGATATAAACCGCCGAAGCCCCGGGGGATTTGAAGCCGGTTACGAAATTTTCGTAGGCCATGCCAGGTTCGAACTGGGGGTGGGCCTGGCCCGTGGTGAGGTGCAGCAGGTGGTAGACCACGAAGCCTGCCAGGAAGAATCCGCTCCAGCGCATGGTTCGGCTGGCGAGGGTGGCGGCCCAGAGCTGCTGCTCACGGTAGCCCTTGGGGCGGGCCTTGAGGTTATCCAGGGTGAGGGTGGTGGCCGCCCAACCATGGAGACCCACAGCCAGGAGCATCACACCGCGGAAGATCCAGATCCCCATGCCATGCAGCATTTCGTGAAGGAACTGCGCGTAGGCGTTCATGGCTTCGGGTCCCATGTACGCCGTGAGGTTTCCCAGCATGTGGACGGTGACGAAACCGAAAAGCACCAGGCCCGTCACGGCCATGATCACTTTTCGTCCCACGGAGGATGCGAGGAAGGACGCCTTCCCCATGGTCTGTTCTGCTGCGGACATAGAGTCTCCTGGCGAGAGGTGAAGAAGGAATGTGCCGGCCGTAGACCTGTGCGTGATGGGGACCATTTTAACCATTGAAGTCCCGCCTGGGGCGCTCCTGGGCAAAAGAAAACGGACCCGAAGGCCCGTTTTCTTTTGCTGCAGATAACCAGCACTAGGACTGGATGTCGCCTAGAATATCGCCCGTTTCCCTCTTGCTCTTGATGACGCCCCAGGCAATGGCCGCTGCGCAAAGGATGGCCACCACAATGCCGATCACCTTGTTGGAAGCTTCAGGAAGGCCATCGGGACCAATCTTGGGCACCATGGTCCACTTCATGACCAGTCCCAGGGTCAGCAAGCTGACCATGTTCATCACCTTGATGAGGGGATTGATGGCGGGGCCCGCGGTGTCCTTCAGGGGGTCACCCACGGTGTCGCCGGTGACGGCAGCCTTGTGGGCTTCGGAACCTTTCCCGCCGTGCACGCGGTCCTCGATCATCTTTTTGGCGTTATCCCAGGCACCGCCGGCGTTGGCCATGAAGACCGCCAGCAGCTGGCCGACGAGGATCATACCCGCCAGGAACCCACCCAGGGCGTAGGGGCCCAGGAGGATACCCACGATCAGGGGGGCGGCGATGGCCAGCAAGCCAGGGGCGATGAGCTCAGACTGGGGGGCCTTGGTGCAGATATCCCCCACCTTGCCGTAGTCGGGCTTCTTGGTGCCGGCCCAGATCTCGGCGTCGTGGAACTGCTTGCGGCACTCGTTCACGATCTGGAACGCGGCCCGACCCACGGCTCGGATCAGGGAGCTGCTGAACAGGAAGGGGACGGCGCCACCGATGAGCAGGCCAATGAAGACCTTGGGGTCGGCCACGGTAAGTTTGCCGGCTTCCAGCACATACTGGCTGATCTTCATCTCACCGATCTTGTCTTCGCTGCCGACAGCGATGACCGCGATGAAACCGGCGAAGAGGGAGACGGCCGCAATGACGGCGGAACCAATGGCGATGCCCTTGGTCTCGGCCTTCGTGGTGTTGCCCACGGCGTCGAGCGCGGCCAGGTTCTGGCGAGCCCGCTTATACGAACCGGGCTTCTCCTTCTCCATCTCGTCTTTGTCGTAGCCCATCTCGCCGATGCCATTGGCGTTGTCCGCCACCGGCCCGAAGACGTCCATGGAAATGGTATTGCCCGTCAGGGTCAGCATACCGATGCCGGCCATGGCCACACCGTAGGCCACAAACATCGGGGGGGTGTTGATGTAGACGAGGACGGAGAGGTAAAGGGCGACCGCAATGACAACCAAGGTGGCCACGGTGGACTCATAGCCCACGGCAAAGCCTTCGATGATATTGGTGGCGTGGCCGGTGGTGCAGCTCTTGGCGATGCCCTTCACGGGGGCATGGCTGGTGTGGGTGTAGTAGCTCGTGACCTTGTTGAGGGCCACAGCGAGGAACACACCAATGAGGCATGTGAGGGCAGGGCGCATGTCGAGCCCCTGGATTCCGAAGTTCGCCCAGACCGGCAGGTTGCTCACCACCGTGTAGGGATAGCGGGCAATTTCCTCCGCCGTGGCGTTGTTCATGAAGTTGATGGAGGGATCGAATTTCAGGTAGAACCACCCAAGGACAAAGAAACCGACCACCGAGATCACAGAGCCGATCCAGAACCCGCGATGCACGCTCTTGAGGGCCGTGTCGGACGTGTCATTGGGTCCGGCCTTCACCGTATAGGTGGAAATGATGGAACCCAACACGCCGATGCCACGAACCAACAAGGGGAAGATGACGCCCTTGTGGCCGAACGTCACCATGCCGAGAATCATGGCGGCCACGATGGTGACCTCGTAGGACTCGAAGATGTCTGCGGCCATTCCGGCGCAGTCGCCCACGTTGTCGCCCACGTTATCGGCGATGGTGGCGGCATTGCGGGGATCGTCCTCGGGGATATCTTTCTCGATTTTGCCCACCAGGTCGGCCCCAACATCGGCCGCCTTGGTGTAGATGCCACCGCCCACGCGCATGAAAAGGGCGAGGAGCGTGCCGCCGAATCCGAAGCCCAGAAGCGCTTCGTAGGCGTGCGTGCCATACATGAGGAAGATCATGGTGCCGCCCAGCAGCCCCAGTCCGTCGGTCAGCATGCCCGTGATGGTGCCGGTGCGGTAGCCGAGCTGCATGGCTTCGCCATAGCTGTGCTTGGCAGCTGCGGCCACCCTGAGGTTTCCGGTGGTCGCCAGGCGCATGCCCACAAAACCTACCAGCCAGCTGAAGATCGATCCCATGAGGAAGGCCCCGGCTCGGCCGAGCTTGAAGGCGGATTCCGTGCCCGTGTAGGTGAAGTAGAGGAAGATGGTGATGACGATGATGAGGGGGCCGATTTTCTTGAACTGGGCACTTAGATAGGCGTTGGCGCCTTCCCGCACGGCCTCAGCGATTGCCTGCATTTTTTTCGTTCCCTGGTCGGCCTTTTTGACCTGACCCACCAGCACCCAGGCATA
>CAZPUI010000713.1:0-3061 GCA_964589695.1 uncultured Solibacteraceae bacterium
GGGTGGGGTCGAAGACCCCCAGGACGATGTTGGTGTTCCCCACGTCAACGGCCAGCAGCAGACTCATGCCCCCAGGATGGCCGGAGGCGCGGTTGGGCTCAAGGTCCAGACCCGCCAGGCTGTCCCAGGACGCCCGCAGCCCTGCCTACGGATGCGTGGAGGCGGACGGGCGAAGGGTCACCGAACCGCTCCGCCAGGCGCCCAGGAAGAGGGTGATGCCCCGGGAATAGCTCTTCACGCCTTCCTGCACGCCCTGGGTCTGCAGGTAGGCGTGGTAGACCTTCCAGCTCACCCGCTGGTACCACTGGATCCGATGGCGCTTCAGGGCTTCCGATTCGGCCCGCAGGTCCTCCAGGGCCCAGGGGGGCAGGACCAGGTAGGCCTCCCGGTACTGGGCGCTGGGCAGTTGGCGGGCCAATTCCAGGTAGGCCATGAGGGCACAGGCGTAGCGGGCGAAGGGGTCCTCGGCATTGAGGCCCGCCACCCAGCCCAGGGCCGAGGCTTCGTCTTCGGAGCAGTGGCCGGTGATGTGGGCCAGCTCGTGGGCCCCGGTCCATACCTGGGCCGCCTCCGGCAGGGCCCCGTCCACATGGGGCTCCAGGGTCAGGGGGGAGCAGAATCCCGTGGTGCCATTGAGCAGCAGGAGCCCTGGGGGTGTCCGTTTGATGCCCAGGGGCAGGGCCGGGGCACGGCCCTCCCAGGTGGCCACCGTGCGGGCCATGGATCGGGAGATGGCGGCCAGGGCGCGGCCTCCGTCCCTGCCCTCGGGTCTGCCGTCCCGGTGCACCACCGCCAGGAGGGCCGCCCGGAGCTCCGCCGCCTCCTGCGGGGCTGGATGGGAAAGATCCCAGGCGAGGCGCGTGGCCAGGGGCAGGCGGCCGTAGCCACCTCCCCAAGCCACGAGGGCCCAGAGGACCCCCAGTCCCAGGAGGGCCAGACCCCGTCCCAGGCCCCAGGCCAGGGCATGGTGCCAGGGCCTTCCTTCCTTCCGCAGGCGGCGCCAGGCGCGGCCCCACCATGCCAAGGCACCTGCGGCTCCCCCAAGCCCGCCCCACAGGAGCAGGGAGAAGGGCAGGGCCGAAGTCAGGGGCACGAGAAGGCTGGCCACTCCGCGGAAGAGCCCTTGGGAGTACCAGCGCTCGATCCCGGAGGGGGAATGGGGCAGGGCATACCAGAGGCCCACCAGCACCCAGGCCCCCAGGCCAAGGACCGCGAGGGACCTGGGGACCAAGGGGGTGCGTGCAGGGGCTTCCACCCTTTAAGGGTAGCCGGGCCCACCGTCGCCCCGCGGGCGCTGGCCGATGGGAAGGAGGTGCTCACCGATCCGGAACGGCGGGGGGCCTGGGCGAGGGCTAGCTTGAAGGCCTAAGCCGTAGTCACTGAATCACACGCACTTCGGTTCCCGCTTGCGGCACAAGGGGCCGCACTGCACACGGGCGAGGATCAATTGCTTGGTTCGTAACGGCCCCTCACGCCACCCGGGAGACTCCCATGACGCACTTCTTCTTCGCCCTCCT
The DNA here is from genome assembly GCA_964589695.1 of uncultured Solibacteraceae bacterium. GTDB lineage: Bacteria > Acidobacteriota > Holophagae > Holophagales > Holophagaceae > CAZPUI01. The sequence continues at coordinate 1,518 of CAZPUI010000713.1, forward strand.
CCTCGCGGCCACCATGCTGGTGCCGGCGACCCTTCGGGCCGACGAGCCCATCCGGACCCGGAACTCGGTGGAGCGCGTGTTCGTCAACGGGGGCAGGGCCCGGATCAAGCTCACCGCGGGTGAGTACAAGATTCGCCCCAGTGCCGATCCCGGGAAAATGAAAGTCACCTGGCGCACCCAGCATGATGAAGACATGGATCGGGTCCGCGTCACCTCCGAGGCCACGGGGCGGGAGGCCGTCCTCAAGGTCAATGGACCCATGAACAATTTCCGGGCGGAGATCGAACTGCCCCCCCACACGGACCTGGATGTGGACATGAGTGTGGGGGAGATCAGCATTGTCGGCATCGAGGGCAGCAAGCATGTGGATCTGAACATCGGGGAAGTGCGCATCGAGGTCGGACGTCCGGAGGACTACCGAAGCGTTCGCGGGTCCCTCAAGATCGGTGAGATCTCCGCGCGGCCCTTCAAGACAAAGAAGGAAGGTTTCTTCCGGGACTTCGATTGGTTCGGTACCGGCAAATACACCCTGGATGTGCGCCTGGGGATTGGCGAGATCAAGCTGACGGGCAATTAATTCAAAATTTGAGCTTGGCCATGGCGGTCACCATGGTGACCAGCTGCACCCCCTCCAGGCGCGCCCCGGCTCGCTGGAGAGCCTGAGGTTGAGTCCCAGGTAGGGGGTGGACCGGTGGTGCAGGAAGTTGACCTTGTCCTGGGCCCAGTCCACACCCCCGAGCAGGCCCATGTCCACGCGCCCTGCCTTCGTGCCATGGCCAAGGCAGAACAGGTAGTTTGCGGCCAAGGAGGCCCCGCGGCTCTCCTGGACGGTCTTGGCCGGGGCGTTTTTCCCCTGCTAGATTCGGGCCAGAAGGTCGTGCAGGTCCCTGAGCAGGAAGGGCTTGGGGAGAAAGGCATCGAAGCCCAAGGCACGCAGGTTCTCGTGTTCGGCGGGGGAAACTGAACTGGAGATGCTGACGATGGTGGCCCTGGGCACCGCGTGCGTGACCTCCTGGCTCCGAATTTCCCGTGCCGCTTCCAGCCCATCCATGAGGGGCATCTGACGGTCCATCAGCACCACCTGGGGCTGCCATTCGCGCCACACCGCCACGGCCTTGCGGCCGTTCCCGGCGGTCCGCACCTCATGGCCATCCAGGCTCAGGCCGTCCACCAGGAGTTCCTGGATCTGGGTGTCATCGTCCACCACGAGCACCTTGAGGGGGACGGAACTGTTCGCGGAATCCTGCGGCATGCACGCACCTGAAGTCGGGTTGATGTAATCAGACATTCTCTCCGGGGGTCCTGCCGGTTTCAACCCAGAAAGATAATGGTGTCACAAGCCTTTTTTGGGGTGCGCCCGCCAGAGGCACGGCCGCGGGTTACCCTGGAGATGGAGTCCTCCATGTCCCTGACCCTGTTTGACCTGTTGCCCCGGGATGGGGATTTCAGTTCCGATGCCCTCCTGGGGCGCTTCCTGGAATATGCAGAGTCCAAGGGCCTCACCCTCTATCCCGCCCAGGAAGAGGCCATCCTGGAGCTCTTCG
>CAZPUI010000714.1:0-3055 GCA_964589695.1 uncultured Solibacteraceae bacterium
GCCGGGGTTGGTCGGTTGGCCCCGTTATCAAGCCGATCAAAACAAAACTGCCAACGACAACTACACGCTGGCCCTCGCTGCCTAACCGGCAGCAGGCGAGTACCCGCGATCTCCTGGTAGCGGGCTCGTAAAAAACCTCTGACGGGTGGCTTCGGCCTGCCGAAGGAGGTCACAGGATGGGCCACCGCATTGCCCCCAGGCGGCTGGTCGAGATTTGGGGGCACGTCCTCGATCGGGTCTGCCCGTCTATCCCGCAGAGGTCACGACAGATGGGCCAAGCTTGTGGACGACCCTCCATCTCATGCTTCTTGGACGCGGGTTCAACTCCCGCCACCTCCACCATTTCGGCCCCGCAGAGGCGGGGCTTTGTTGGCTGCGTGCTTGCAGTCCCATCTCTTGACCTCTTAGGAGTACACTGGTCACCTGCCCAAGGAGATGGCCATGCATCCGGTACTTCAGGTCGTGATCGGAGTCGTGGTGCTCGCCGTTGGCGTCTCGCTGGTTGTTTTCCTTGTTCAAGCACGTCGTACGGCAGCTTCTGTGGAGAAGTTGGCCGAGAGCGCCAAGGTCGATATTGGGCGTGTGGTCGAAGATGTGCACCAGGTTCGGCTGCAGATCGAGGAACTCTCGGCCCAGGCCAAAAAGACCTTGGACCTACCTTCGGCCCTGGGGCAGGCTGCATCCTCCCTTGTGGAGACGCTCCCCAAACTGTTTCGCCGCTCGGAACCTGCATGGATGTCGACGGTGGGTTCCCTTTTCCAGATCCTCCTTCCCCTTTTCAGGAAAGGCTGAGGTGTCCTGCAATGGCCGACGAACGAAACTCCTTTGGCACCAACCTTTTGATCTTTCTTGCGGGCGCCGCAGTTGGCGCAGCGGTAGTCGCCCTTACCACGCCGAAAACAGGGCCCCAGCTGCGGTCGGACTTGAAGGGGGCGGGGGAGCGACTCCGAGATCGCTTCCAGGGATGTTGTGAAAGGGCGGAGGAAACAGAGGCCGTGCCTCCGGCCTAAAGCTTGACCGCACATTCCTGGACATCATGGAGGCTGTGTGAAGTTGGTGGTGGTCGGCGGCGGACACGCCGGCGTGGAAGCGGCCTATGCTGCCGCGAGGCTGGGGATTGATACCGTTCTGATCACCATCAATGTGGATCAGATCGGGCAGATGAGCTGCAACCCGAGCATTGGAGGGGTCGGGAAAGGGCACATGGTCCGGGAGTTGGATGCCCTCGGTGGACTCATGGGCCGGTTGGCAGATGCTGCTGGAATCCATTTCAGAGTTCTGAATGCAAGCCGGGGACTTGCCGTTCGCGGACCTCGCGCGCAAGCCGATCGGGTGCGATACCGTCAGGCTGCACGTACGGCGCTGGAGCGAGCGCCAGGGTTGCAATTACTTCAGGGGATGGTGTCAAGGATCCTCTTTGATCGACCTTCAGGACCACCGGTGGGCGTTGAACTCTTGGATGGGAGTCGGATTCCTTGCCACGCGGTGGTTTTGACCGCGGGTACCTTTTTGCGGGGAACCATTCTGGTCGGCGATCGTCGCATTTCAGGGGGGCGCGCCGGAGAGCCTCCCTCCAACGATCTTGCGGAGCAGCTGGAATCAATGGGTCTTTGCAAGCGGCGCTTCAAGACAGGAACAAGCCCCAGGATCAATCAGGGCACGGTGGACTTTTCCAAGCTAAGGGAGCAGCCGGGGGATACACCCATCCGGCCTTTCAGCTTCCATGGACCGAAACCGACGCTCCCCCAGGTCAGTTGCCACATTTGTCATACAACGCCAGAAACGGAATCCATCATCCGGGCCAATCTGGGAAGGTCATCGATGTATGGCGGGCATATTGAGGGAACGGGGCCTCGCTACTGCCCTTCCATCGAAGACAAGTTCGTGAAGTTCCCGGACAAGGGCAGTCACCAGATCTTTGTGGAGCCCGACAGTCTGGAGACTTCGGAACTCTATCTGGCTGGGCTTTCCACCAGCATGCCCGTGGACGTTCAAGAGTCGATGGTGCGAAGCCTTCCGGGGTTCAGTGCGGCACAAATCGTCAGACCAGGCTACGCCATCGAATACGATGCATTCGATTCGCTCCAACTGGACCGGTCGCTGCAAGTTCGAGGGCTGGAAGGCCTTTGGATGGCTGGACAAATCAACGGCACCACAGGGTATGAGGAGGCGGCCGGCCAAGGGTTTGTGGCAGGGGTGAACGCTGCCCTCTGGCTCAAGGGGCAGGGTCCTTGGGTGCTCGGCAGGGATCAGGCATACCTGGGCGTGATGGTGGATGATCTGGTGACGCGAGGCACGGACGAACCTTACCGGATGCTGACGGCTCGGGCCGAGCATCGCCTGGATCTTGCGTGTGATCTGGCCGATGCGCGCCTCCTCGGTGTGGCGAGAACTTTGGGTGTGGCGTCACCGGAGGTTCTGCACCAAACGGAAGCCAAAGTGGAGCGGAGGGAACGCCATCGTGCCCAATGCGATGCCGTATGGGTGACCCACTCTTCCGAGTGGGGGGGAATTGCTGAGGCATGTGGGATCCAGCTCAACTGCGGCCTCACCCTTGCGGAACTGATGACCCGTCAGCAATTAAGCGAAGCAGCCCTCGACGCCTGCCTGGCCACCGTGAGCGGGTGGAGCGAGCCGCAAGAGGGGTGGGACCACGCTCTCGAAAGAGATCTGTTGGTGTACGAAGTTCGGTACGCACCCCTCAGGGCTCGGGAAAAGCGCCTGCTTGAGGGAGAACGGCGATGGGAACACATATTGATCCCGCACGATTTTCGAATTGATAACTGGCCTGGTTTCAGCAATGAGGTCAGGGAAAAGCTGAGGCGGCATGGCCCCGAGACCATCGGTCAAGCCGCGCGGATTCCGGGCGTGACTCCCGCAGCCGCCACCTTGTTACACCTGTTTGTGGAGAAGCATCGGGAGCAGGGCGGTGATGGTAAAACTAGATATGAAACACCTTGAAGTAGGTGTGCCGAATCGGCTCGCCCTGTCTGGTCCCTGCCGAGGAAAAACTTGTTGCAAAGGTCGTGGGGTGTGATAGTCTGATTGTCCGGTC
>CAZPUI010000715.1:0-3051 GCA_964589695.1 uncultured Solibacteraceae bacterium
GACCACCATCGAACGCAACCCCCAGGCTGCCCAGGAAGCCGCCCAGAAGGCCCTGCGCCTCGTCCGGGAAGGCAGGTCATACAAACAGGCACGCTCCATGACACACGCCCAGGCGAGCCTCCTGAAGCCTCTCGTCGCCGCCGAGCTCCACGACAAGATCCTCGAGGCCCTGAAGAAGAAATCCCCCGCCGATATCGCCAAAGACCTCCAGATCGACCTCCGCACCCTCCGCACCATCTTTGATGGCTACCCGGAAGTGGCCCGACTCCTTGGAGAAACGGGCAAGCACAAGGGCGAGAAGAAGCAGCGCGGGAAGGTGCTGGATCTTGCGGTCAAAGATGTCCTCGAACACGGCATGAAGCCCGGTGATGCCGCTAAGAAGCGACGCGTAAGCATCCATTCCCTGCGCGCCAGGCTAGCCCGCGGGCGCAAGGCCCAGGGGCCTACACCTGGCGGGGACCAGGAGGCGGCACCTAACAGCGAACCCCAGGCTCAGCCGCCGGAACAGAGCCCAGTCGCCTCGACTCCCAAACGCCAAGGCAGGCCTAAAAAGGCCCAGGCCGCGAATACTCAAACCGAGCCGACCAAACGAAGCCGCAAGGCCCAGGAATCAACACCTGGCGGGGTACCGGAGGCGGCACCTAACAGCGAACCCCAGGCTCAGCCGCCGGAACAGAGTCCAGTCGCCTTCACTCCCAAACGCCCCGACAGGCCCAAAAAGACCCAGGCAGCGAAATCTCCCACCAAGCCGAGAAAGCGCAACGCCAAGACCTGACCTGCGGTTTTCAGCAGCCCTTTCCACTCTAGTTCCCGAGAAATGGCGGCTTGCTTCACGTAAGTTGGGGTACCCCCTAATGAGGGCCGCTCCTACCGTTTCATCATCCGTGAACTCGATCTCAGCCCAACCACCGTTATGGAGATCGCCCATTGGCATCGGGACGCTACTTGATCCCTGGTTGCACGTTTGTTGGGGTACCCCCGAATACGACCGAATGGCAGCCTGTCAAAAACAAACGTGATGATCTCATTGGCACGATTTGCAAAGTTTGCGAGAATGCGCTCTAACCAGAAACCCAAAAGGTGGACAGGACCATGCAGGCACATCCAATTGAAGTCATGTATCGTCGAATTAAAAAAAGCTGTAGGAATTTTTTAAATGATTGTCAGGATCAAACAATGAAACCTGATTCAGGGATGCCGTATTCTCTGTCTTTCATGGAAGTGATTTGTTTCGCTGCAAACCAACACAATGCAATTCATGGCACTTTTCCAAGTGCACTGGATCCTCTGACGCGAGATTGTAATACAAATACAGAGGAACCGCGAGGCATGCTGTACAGCCAAAGCGTTGCTGAAACGGTCTGTTTTATCTCAACATACGATAGATGTCGAACCATCTACACGGTTACGCCTGAGTTATGGGATGGTTTGAAAGATGCAAAATTCCCCAGCGATTTTCCGACTAGCCATTTAAAGATACCACGCCCAGCAATGTGTATTGTAGTCCCGAATGACCATGATCCAAATGGTTCTGGTATTGCAATATTTTTGCATATCAATTCATTCGATAATAAAGATGATCGACTAGCTCTTCGGATTGCCTTGGTCCCAGGTGAAGATCTGAACATAATTTCTAAATGGAATTTGGAATTGGCCACTGGCGCAGAAAGTGGAGATCTTTTCCCATGTCCCATGATGGCTAGAGGAGTACTACCTTTGCATACAACAACCCTAGATGAATCATGGGCCACATACCAGTCATCTATCGTATATGTCGACTCTTCGGTTTCAGATCAACAGAGCAGCCTCCAGTTCGAGACACAGATCGTTGGCGGGGTTCTTAACCTCTTGCTCTACATGCAGGGGGAGGATGATCTTGTTCAGATTGTCCACCCTGGCAGAAATCCCCAGAAACCGCTTACCAACAACCCGAAAAAGGCCGCCAAACGAGCATCGCAAGCCCTACTGGAACCTCATTCGCAATTCCTTGTCGGAAGGAAATATGCCAGGGTCATTCAGCATTGGATGGAGGAACAGAGCCGGGATAACCCTCTCGAGGGGTCTCATGCCTCACCCAAACCGCACATGCGGTCAGCGCACGCCCATATTTACTGGACAGGTACTGGGCGCAAAACCCCGATTGTGAAGTATCTTCCTCCGATTCCTGTCAAAGGCGGGGACACGCTCGAAGAAAAGGTCATGAGCGTGCAGTAGTTCTCGAGGCTGCGATTTACGTCCCCCCAGTCACTGTGTTCACCGCCCAATGGTGTATTTTTGAAGGTTAGTATCACTAGTGTCCGTTTAGATGTGGCGTTTTTGCATGGATACCCCTTGGCCCGGCCAACCAGGGGCAGGCCATACTGCGGGTAGTCCCAACAATCGCCCAACCTGGGGTCAAGAATTGTTCAGTTTTGCGAACACGCTAGAGGTGCCGGTAAGGATTCTGTGGCACTGGAAGCCCGGCTTTCCGGTGATCGTCTTCGAATTCCTTCCATGCCTGTTGGCTCTGACGAGTGCTTGGGCCCTTCCACTGGAGCTTGATTGGGGGCTCCGCGAGGCGGCGACGTAGCCGTAGTCGGGCATCAATCTCTTCCGCGCTGGGAGGCATGTCCGCGACGCGTTGCGCTCTGGCCAACTCCTCAAGGTCATGGGCGATTCTCTGAAGCACCCGGATCACGCGGCCTTGGTCTACCGGGACGTTGTGGGTTCCAGGCCAATCCTCTTCCGGACTGAGATTCACCCACGGCCTTTCACCAGCGCCCAATGTTTCCAGCCATTCCGCACAGGTCGCCACCATCGCCGCTTCTTCCCCCAGACGGTCGGAAACCTGCTCATCTGTTCCTGGTGTGGGGTCTTCCGGGGCGGGCCATCCCACTTCCCGAAGAACCGAAAGGGCCTGCTCCACAAGTTCTGCATGCGGGCTGGTGACGATCTGGTGGACGCGGGTCCACCTGCCACTGGGCCAGACCGAGGGTCTGATGTCTTCTGTCTTCGAGTTGTTGAAAGTCAAGCTTGAGGTGCCCGACCACACAACCCTGAGTCGGAGGGCCA
>CAZPUI010000716.1:0-3040 GCA_964589695.1 uncultured Solibacteraceae bacterium
TGCACGAGGTGGGCCGGGAGTTCCCGCAACCCCTGGAGAAGCTCGGCCTTGAGCTTCGGATCCACGGTGCCCTTGGCTTCGCCCAGTTTGAGGGCAAAGAGCATGAGCGCCGCCAGCTGGGTGGTGAAGGCCTTGGTGGAGGCCACACCGATCTCGGGTCCGGCGTGGGTCAGGATGGTGCCTTCGGCCTGACGGGTGGCGGTGGAGCCCTGGACATTGCAGATGGCCAGGGTCCGGGCACCCCGGGAGGAAGCTTCCCGCATGGCCGCCAGGGTGTCTGCGGTCTCGCCACTCTGGGTGATGCCAATGACCAAGGTCTGGGGTGGAACCAAGGGCTCGCGGTAGCGGTACTCGCTGGCGTAGTCCACTTCCACGGGAACCCGGGCCAGCTGCTCGATGAGGAACTTCCCCACCTGTCCGGCGTGCCAGCTGGTGCCACAGGCCACGATGTGGATGCGCTGCAGGTAGAACAGGTCCATGTCGGAGAAGGGGAGGTCGAGGGGGATGGGCGTGGCACCCACGGGCATGCGGTTCAGGAGGGTGTTCGACAGGGCCTGGGGCTGCTCGAAGATCTCCTTCTGCATGAAGTGCTTGAAGCGGCCCTTCTCCGCGGCCACGGGATCGTAGGGGATGGCGTGGACCGTGCGTTCCACCTCCCCGCTTCCGTCCAGACGGAAGATGCGAACACCCTGTCGGGTCAGCTCCGCACCATCCCCGTCCTCCAGGTAGATGATCCGGCGGGTATGGCGCAGAAGGGGCACCACGTCCGAGGCCACGAAGGTTTCGCCCTCCCCCAGTCCCAGGATGAGGGGGGGGCCACTGCGGGCCACCAGGATGCGGTGGGGATCCTGGGCATGGAGGCAAGCCAGGGCGTAGATGCCCCGCATGCGTCCCACACCTTCCACGAAGGCGGTCAGGAAGTCGCGGCCCTCGGCCATGAGGTACCCCACCATGATGGGGAAGCACTCGGTGTCCGTTTCCGTTACAAAGGTCTGCCCTGCGGCCTGGAGCTCGGCCCGCAGGTCCAGGAAGTTCTCGAAGATCCCATTGTGCACCGCCACCACCTGTCCGTTGGTGCTCAGGTGCGGGTGGGCATTCTCCTCCGTGGGGCGCCCGTGGGTGGCCCAGCGGGTGTGTCCAATGCCCAAGGGGGTGGGGTCGGAGAAATCCACTTTGGACTGCAGGTTCACCAGCTTGCCCGAGGCACGGATGTGGCGGAAGGTGCCATCTCCGGGAGCCAGGGCGATGCCTGCACTGTCATAACCCCGGTATTCGAGGCTCCGCAGCCCTTCCACGAGGATGGGGACGGCGCCCTGTTGACCGATATAACCGACGATTCCGCACATGGTGGCTCTCCTTCACGTTCTGGGTGGGGCTGAGGGACCTTGAATGCGAGGCCCACACGCTCACGACCAATTGCACCCCTTGGAGTACTAGGCCTGAGATGCAGGCTAGGCCAATTCAATCCCACTGAACATGCGGTGGAGATGCGGCAAGGTGTGGTTTCAGTCGAACCACACCTGTGGCGGGTTCACCCCAGGCTGCGGATGCGGTTGGCGGTGCTTTCAATCTCGGTGATTCGGAAGGCGAAGTTGCCGTCCACCACCACCACTTCACCCTTGGCGATCTGCTTGTTGTTGACCAGGAGCTCCACGGGGGCATCCGCGGCTCGGTTCAGTTCCAGGATGGACCCTGGTGTCAGTTTGAGCAGTTCGCCCAGCTGCATCTCCGTCTGCCCCATGCGCACCATGACCGGAAGCTCGATGTCCAGCAGCAGGTCCAGGTTCCCCTGATCCACGGGCGGGGCCATGACCACGGGGGCTGGGGCAGGGGCCGAGGGGCGCTGGGCGGGGATGGCCACCGTGGCCGCTGCAGGGGGTGGGGACGAGACTGCAGCAGGCGCCGCGGGAGCGGGAGCTGCCGGGGTGGGGGCCGGTGCAGGGGCGGCATCCCCAAGGCCCAGCTTGCGCTTGAGCTGTTGGACCAGGAGGTCCGGGAAAAGGACATGGATGGTGGTGTTGAGGCTGTCCTGGCTGGTGGCCAGGGGGAGGTCCAGGAAGGGGCCCGCACCCAGAAGCTCCTCCAGTCCCTTGAGGTCACCGTGGGACAGGCTGAAGATCTCCACATTGCTGATGGAAAGCGTTTCTCCGGCCATTTCCGAAAGGGTCTGGTTGGCGCTGCCCATGCTCTGGTTGAAGGTTTCCGCCAGGGCATCCCGGCTGTCCCCCGCCAGCTCCGCCGAGGGGATGCCATCCCCCCCGAGCATGAGGTCCACGAGCATGGTGCCTTCCTTGAGGGGGAGGGCAAACAGGAGGGTTCCGGACAGGCCCTTGGTGTAGTGGGCCTTGACGTACACCGCCTCCTCGCGGTGGAACTCGGCCACGGCCCCCAGCTCCACCTTCGTGCCTTCCTGGGCAGCAATGACGAAGTCCCGGCCCGTGAGCATGGAGAACACGGACGCCATGGCTTCGGAGAAGCAGGACCCTGCTTTCTGGCTCAGTTCCATCGAGGGGCCGTCCATCTAGCTGTCCTCCTTCGGAGTCGTGACCTGGAACACGCGCTTCTGGTTGGCATTGAGGGCCACGTAACCCTGGAAGCGGGGGATGCCGTCGAGGGTGAGGTCCAGCACGCCATCGAAGCGCTTGCGCAGGGGGATCACATCGCCGACCTGAAGGGCCAGCACGTCGGAGAGCCGCAGGTTGGTGCCCCGGATTTCCGCGCAGACCGTCATGTCCACCCGCTTCATGCTCTCCAGCAGGAGCTTGGCCTCCTCGAAGGAGGTGGACTTCTTGTAGCCCGTGTACATCTCCTGGTCGAACTTCCCGGCAATGGGCTCCAGGATGATGGAGGGGATGGCCAGGTTGATCATGCCCACCGCCGATCCCATCTTGACCTCGAAGACCACCAGGATGACCACCTCGTTGGGCGCGACGATCTGGATCAGCTGGGGGCTCGTTTCCCTGGCCTGCACCCGGAAATCCAGGTCAATGATGCCCTTCCAGGCCTCCCGGAGGTCGTCCAGGGCCAGCTTGAGAATCCC
>CAZPUI010000717.1:0-3037 GCA_964589695.1 uncultured Solibacteraceae bacterium
CTCCTCCAGCTGGCGCACGTCGGGCCCGTCCCCCACCGACGCGTCGAGCGTGCGGTAGGCGGGGACCGCACCGGACAGGATGACGGTCGGTTCGAAGTCGACGCTGAAGACGGAGCCGCCCACCGGGACCGTGCTCCCGGTGGCCGCCACCGTGGTGACGACACCGGCCCGGTCCGTGACGTACGGGCGGGCCTCGCCGTAGCCGAGGGCCCCGTCGAAGCTGTCGGTCACGACGAGGTCGCGCCGCACCCCCTCCCCCGTGGTGGTGGCCGCCACCAGGCCGTCCTCCTCACCGCCGTCCCCGCCGGTCACGGCCCCCCCGATCACGACGCCGGCGACGGCCACCGCACCGACCCCGGCCAGGGTTGTGCGCCCCGGTCCCCCCCCGGCTCCCGGGGTGTCCCTGGGCGTCCCGCGCGCCCCGGCCATGGACATCCAGTTGGACAACATGGACAAGCCGGGGGAGGTCATGGGCCTCTCGGCAATGCTGCCCGCCCGCACGGAGTTCACCCTCATGGCCAGTCAGGGGCTGCCCTGGCCGGGCAAGCGGGCGGCCCGGGCCGACCTGGCGAGGGCCCAGGTCACCCGGGCCGAGGCGGACCAGGGATCCCTGAGGGATGAACTGGAGGCCGAACTCTTCCAGCTCCTGCTGGAGCACCTGGGCACCCAGGCCCAGCTGGCGCTCCTGGGGACCCTGGACCAGCATTGGGCCGTGGCCGAGGACCTGGCCCGCACCTGCTGCGAGCTGGGGAAGGGCAGTACCTCGGACCTCTACCAGGCCATCCAGGAAAGGGCCCGCCTTCGCCAGCGGCGCCTCGGACTGGAGGCCCGGGAGGGGGACCTTCGGGATGGTCTGGAGCGCCTCGTGGGTGCTTCCGCGACCCTGGATCTGAAGGCCGATCTGTGGGGGCTCCCGCGGCCCGCGAACCCTGGGGCGGAGGCCCTGGTGAAGGACCTCCTGGAACGCAATGCCGAGGGCAGGGCTCTGGATGCGGAGGTCGGGGTGGCCCGTGCCGCGATCCGCTCCGCCGAACTGGACCGCAGGCCCGACCTGCGGCTTACCACGGGGCTCATGCAGGAGAAGGGCATGGCCCCGGGCTGGCGGGCGGAGGTGGGCTTCGCCATCCCCCTCTTCCGGGCTCGGAAACAGGACCAGGCCCTGGCCCGGGCCCGCATGGAGCACCAGGGCACCCAGGCGGGGCTCGAAGGATTGCGGCGCATGGTGCAGGCCCGGGGGCGGGAGCGGGCCCGGGCCTGGGAACTGGCGGAGCGCACGGTGCGCATCGTCCAGGACGAGCTCCTGCCCATGGGCCGGGCCAATGTGGACACCCTGATGGCCCGCTACGAGCAGGGGAAGGCGGAATTCTCCACCATCCTGGTGGCCCTCAATGCGCTCCAGTCCGACCAGGAGACGCTTCTGAAGGCCGTGACCCAGGTGCATCGCCTGTCCCTCCAGCAGTACACCGCCTCCCTGGAGGCTCCGGCCCCCCTGGACGCCGGCATGGGGACGGGCACCATGCCCACCTCCACCGCCGCCCCCACGCCCACCCGCCGCAGCAGTGGAGGAACCGCCCCCGCGGCCGCCCCCACCGCCTCGACCCCCACCATGAAGATGTGAGGACGCCATGACGGAACCCATGGAATTCGAATCCGTTGAACGCGAACCCAAGACGCGTCGTGGCCTCATCCCCGGCCTGGTCCTCGGACTGGTGCTGGGGGGTGGCGCCGTGGCGCTCTTTCGTCCAGCGGCGAAGGTACCCCCGCCCGCCGCCGGGAAAGCCACGGCCTACCAGTGCCCCATGCACCCCCAAATCCTCCAGGACCACGCAGGGGCCTGCCCCATCTGCGGCATGGACCTGGTGGTCATGGAGGGGCGCCAGGATCTTCAAAGTCCGGGCCCCGAGGGCCTGGTGACGGTGCAGATCGACCCCCAGCGCCAGCAGCTGATGGGATTGCGCACCGTGAAGCCCGAGACCATGGCCCTGGCCGGGGAGGTCAGGGCCCCCGCCCGGGTGGTGGCGGACGAAAGCCGCACGACCAAGGTGACGGTGAAGCTGGATGGCTTCGTGGAACGCCTTTCAGCCGACTTTGTGGGGCGTCCCGTGAAGAAGGGCGACGTGCTCTTCGAACTGTACAGCCCCGAACTGCTCACGGCCCAGCGGGAATACCTGGTGGCCCTGCGCAGCCTGGAGGCCCAGCGGGGCACGCCCCAGGAGGCCCGATGGATGGAAATCTCGGGCACCGCCCGGCGTCGGCTGGAATTCCTGGATGTCCCGGCGACCCTTTTGGCGGAATTGGAGGCCAAGAAGGATGTCATCCGCTGCCTGCCGGTGAAATCCCCCGTGGATGGCATTGTGAGCCTGAAACCCATCAATGTGGGCAGCCGCATCGCCCCGGGGGATGTGGCCCTGGAGCTGACGGACCTCTCCCGGATCTGGGTCCAGGCGGATCTCTTCGAAGCGGACCTGGGGCGCATCCGGGTGGGCATGACCGGCGAACTCCAGATCCCCGCCCTGGGCAAGACGATCCAGGGGCGTGTCACCTTCCTGGACCCCGCCCTGGATCCCAAGAGCCGGACCCTGAAGGCCCGGCTGGAGTTCCCCAATCCCGGTGGCCTGCTGCGCCCGGAGATGCTGGGGGAAGTGGTCTTCAAGGTCGGCGAACACAAGGCCCTCACCATCCCCACGGATGCGGTGTTGGACAGTGGGACCCGGAAGATCGTCTTCGTGGATGTGACCAAGGGGCATTTCGAGCCTCGGGAGATCCGGACCGGGGCCTCGGGCCGGGACCGGGTGGAGGTGTTGGAAGGGCTCGCCAAGGACGAGGCCGTGGTCACCCGGGCCGCCTTCCTGGTGGACAGTGAGAGCCGGCTCCAGGCCGCCCTGGCGGAACTCACCAAGAAGAAGGGGCACTGACCATGTCCGCCCACGGGACCACCAACCCCCACGGCGTGCTGGCCCGCATTATCCGCTTCTCGGCGGAGAACCGCTGGCTGGTCATGGCCATCAGTGTGCTGCTCCTCGCCCTGTCGGCCTGG
>CAZPUI010000718.1:0-3036 GCA_964589695.1 uncultured Solibacteraceae bacterium
TGGCGTGTCGCCTCTTCCAGTTTGGATTGGGCCGTGGCCCGCTCCATGGTCAGTTGTTCGGTGGCCTGGTGTCGCACCGAAATCAACCGCGCAGCCTCCGCCCGTTGAACGGCCTCCCTTGCCATCACGTTGCGGTCCTGGTCCCACCCCTCGGCTTCGGCCTTCTTGAGGTAGTCCTCTGCCTTGCCAAAGACCTCGGGTGCAAAGACGGGGGCCCCCGTGGCCTTGGCGATGCGCACGGCATTGCGGGCCTGGTAGACCGCAAAGGGTAGCTTCCGTTCCATGTCCAGCGGTTCCAGGGGGGCCTTGCCGAGGGTGTATTGGCCGCGCTTGAGCCGCTCGTACCGGGTGTGGATGAACTCAACGTTCGCCTTGGAAGCCTTCCCCACGGTGTTTTCAAGAATCACCACCTCGCTGGGTTGGCTCACCGCAAAGTAGGGCTCAGCCGTCACCACGAGTCCAAAGGTCTGCAGGGATTCGATGACCTGGATCCTGCTCTTGCCCCGCTTGACCAGGAGTTCCCCGAGGTTGGTGGCCCGGCCTTCCGTGGAGATGCTCCAAAGGACATAGGTCAGGAATTCGCCCCCGAAGGAGGAGGCGGGAACCAGGTTCTTGAAGCTGGCGCTGATATGGATGCCATCATCCGCGCCGGTGAGGGTGGCAACCCCCGAAGCCGTGGGACTTAGGGGTGTGCCCTTGAGGTCGACCATGGTGGCGGATTTCAGGTTGCGGTAGTGGATGGCCGTGGTTGACCCTTCCACCACTGGGACCCCAGAGGGCTGGACCACAGGCTTCTGAGGGGCAGGTGGGGTGACGCCAGGGTTCGGCAGGGGCACCTGGACGGCCATGGAGGCGATCATCAAGGGAAGGGTCAAGTTATGAATCATGTTTCATCCCTGTCGTTGGATCAATCGGGACGATGGCCACTGCCCCAGTACACCGGGCGACCGTGGTAATCGTACAGTCGTGATTCATATTCACGGTTGACCCCCGCCGAGGGATCCCATTCCGGGCTGTTCTTGATCGACTCACGGGAGAGGGCCATGAAGACTTTTCGCTCTTCCCAGCTGATCTTGTTGGCCCAGTGGGGCGAAACCAGGACTTTCTTTCCGATCCACCAGTTGCTGGTGTTGATCACCATGTAGCGGATCTCCCAGGACTCGTCATCCACGATGAAATCTTCGACATGGCCAATCGCTACGTCGGATCCTTCGATGTGGTAGTCCCGGACTTCCTTGGCACTGCGAAGATGAACGTCGAATTGCTCGGTTTCGACCTTCGCACCGGTCACCTCGTCAGGTTTTTTGGAGGACAGCAGGGATGGAATCGCCTCCATGCCCCAGACGCCGGAATACCCCCAGTAGAATGGATAGCCGTAATAACGGTAATAGTTCTCTTCATGCTGGCGGGATACGGGCTTGTGAATATCGATGCCAGGACTGTTCTTGACCTTCTCCATCGTCATGGCCACGTTGAAGCGATGGGTCTGCCAGTCAATTGTCCTGAAGGAGATGGGGGAAACCAGGACTTCAAGGTTGTCGGAATAGCTGCTGGTGTTGACGGATAGATACCTTGTGGCCCAATGCCTATCGTCGAACAAGAGATCTTCTACGCGACCGATATCGCCGTCGGTGGCGCTCACAATATACCCTTCGAGGTCTTTCATGCTGCGCAACATGCAATGTCCGTTCTGCCATTCGGCTGAAAAGGTCTGAAACGAATTGATGGAATAGGATCACCACGGACTGGAGGGGCTGGATCACGCGCTCGGTGCCTCCAGGTCTGGCTCGGGTGCATTGTTTTGGGCAAGTTGGAGCAGCGCCTCGAGCCTGGACTTCTCCTCCTGCATGCGTTTTCGCTCCGAGATATCGCTGAGTACGAGGCGCGTTTCGGGCAGGCGAACGGACATCTCACCCTGTCTTACGGGGGGATCGCTGACCGCCACGGCTGACAGATGGACCCAAAAGGATGCCCCCTGGTGGTTGACCATGCGAAGTTCGCAGTCATGGGGCTGCCCGGTTTTCAGGAACGCCTTTCGTTGGAGGTAATAGATGTCCTGGTCCTCCGCCAAGATGTAGCGGGTGATGGGTTGCAGCATCAACGCGGCCCGCGGGACCTGAAGCATGGTGACGGCGGCCTGGTTGCATTCGGTGATGAGTCCCTCTGGCGAGAGAATGCAATAGCCCACGGGCGCCAGGTCGTACAGATCGGAATAGTGGGCCTTGGTGGTCTCCAATTGTTCGTGGGTGCGGCGAAGCTCTTCGTTCTGCATGTCGAGCTCAACCTGGTGCACCTGCAGCTCGTGGATGGCTTTCTGGGTTTCCTGCTCCGACCAGGCTTGGGGGTCTGGGGAGGCAACCGGATGTCTTTTGCGAATCACCTCCTCGGCTCGCCAGCGCAGCTTTGCAGCATCATTGGGTCCATTTCCTCGTGGAGACATTGGCCATCCTTTAAGCCTTTGGCGATGCGCTATCACCTTTTTAAAACGTTCACTTCGGGGCGATCCTGGGTTCCAGTGGGTGAAGGGAGGTTCATTGCGTGATCGTGACCCTTTCCTGGGTGGTGAGGCTGAAGGTGATGAGCCTGGCGGCCGGAATGGTGATGACTGTATCCGCGGAGCCCGCAGCGGCGGCCGTGCCCACAGCGGCTCCGATGGCCGCTCCGCCCAGGGCGTGATCCCCCTGGTTCTTGTTGCCCGACAGGATTCCGATCAAGGCGCCCAGCGCAGCACCGCCTCCAATGAACTTGGCATTTCGGTTGCCCTTGAGGTCACCGATGATGACGTACGAGGGTGTGTCGATGTCCTGGAGACCCAGACCCGTGGCCTTGATGCCCAGGCTGCCTTGGCCGGTGCTGAGCCGACCGGCGGGAACGCTCTGGGTCACGACGCCTCGTACCTCGGTCCCGGCCCTCCATACCGTTCGACCCATGGCCACGACCTCCTCGGCCAGGGATCCGTCCCAGGTGTCGCATGGTCGGGCGAGGTTCCTGGTCAACTCCCTGCAAAGACTCCACCTTAACCTTCTCCCCCCCGCG
>CAZPUI010000719.1:0-3036 GCA_964589695.1 uncultured Solibacteraceae bacterium
CAGCCCCTGGACCTGCCCCGGTTCTTCGGCTCCCTGTGGATCATCACCCTCCTGAGCGGGTACTTGATGCACATCCCCACCCTGGCGCGCTTCTATGCCAATGCCTCCGCCAGCGTGGCCCGGCTGCGCCGCTTCCTGGCCCTGCCGGAGGCGGCGGACGATCTTCGGCCCGGGGGGCGGGAGGGAAGGGTCCTGCGGCTCGCCCTGGAGGGTGTGGGCCTCCGGAGCCCCGAAGGGAGGATGATCCTGGAGGACCTGGACCTGGTGTTGGACCTCCGCCAGAGCACGGCCCTCATCGGGCCCGTGGGCTCCGGCAAGTCCAGCCTTCTGCGCTTGATCTGTGGCGAGGAACACCCCACCACCGGCACCCTGCGGGTGCAGTTCGAGGATGGGACCTGGGGCGACCTTCGGGAGGCCCGGACCCATGCGGCCTGGCGCGCCCAGCTGGCCTTGGTCCCCCAGGTCCCCTTCATCGCCTGCGGGACCTTGGCGGAGAACATCACCCTGGATCGAGTCGTGGTGACCGAACTTGGCTCGGACACCCCGCGGGGGAGCACGAGGGGGGAAGAAGAGGCCGCAGCCTTCCGGGCGGCCCAGTGGGCGGAGCTGGAGCCGGACCTGGCGGCCTTTGCCGAAGGCCTCCACCAGCCCCTGGGGGAGGGGGGCGTGAACCTCAGTGGGGGCCAGCGCCAGCGGGTGAGCCTGGCCCGGGCCCAGGCCTCGGGGCGGGACTACCTAGTGCTGGACGACCCCCTGAGTGCCGTGGACACGGACACGGAGGCCGCCCTGGCCGCCCGGCTTCGGGGTCGTCCCTGCCTCCTGGTGAGTCACCGCATGGGAGAGCTGTTGGGGATGGACCGGGTGCTGGTCCTGGAAGGGGGACGCCTCACGGAGGATGGGATTCCCCTCGAGCTGCGGGCCCGGCGATCCTCCCGTTTCGCCCAGGTCTGCCAGGCCTATGAAGCCCTGGAGGTGGGACGTGGCTAGGGTGGGGCCCCAGGAGGGGACTTCGCGTGCGCCAATGGCGGGCGGTCCGAACCGCTTCGTGACGCAGGAGGTGGCCCGGGTCACACCCCCCTGGCGGGTCCTGCTGCGCTTGGGGCGACTGCTGCCCCTGGTGCCCTGGCTCCTGCCCCTGGCCTTGGCCATCAATATCATCTCCAGCTCGGCCCCGGCCTTCTTTCGCTGGTATGCGGGCCTGCTGGCCGATGGGGCGGCTCCCCGGGACCTGCCGGGGTGGGGCGTCCTGACCTTCAGCGCCTATGGGCTCCTGGGGGTGGCCCTGGGGGCGATCCTGGCCCGGATCCTGGGCTGGGCCTCCTTCGAATTGGGGGCCATCGGGTCCAGCCAGAGCCTCTTCCGACGCATGGTGCGGGCCCTGGTTCACACCCGCACCACCTATTTCGATGAGCATCCTTCCGGCCAGCTCATCAACCGCCTGGTGAAGGATTTCGAGCAGGTGCGCACGGTGGGCATCATCAGCGCCGTGGACCTGGCCATGGCCCTCCTGGAGGTGGCCTCGGTGCTGGTGGTGGTGGCCCTCTCCCACGGGGGCCTGGTGCTGCTCTTCCTGCCCCTCCTGCTCTGGTTCTTCCACGTCCAGCGCCACCGCGGGGCCATGGTGGATCTGGCCCGGAGTCGGGCGGCCATGGCCACGGGCCGCCTGCTGGACCAGAAGACGGACCTGCTCCACGGCCGGGAGACCTACCTGCTCTATGGCCGTTTCGGGGCCCAGGCGCGCCGCCTGGCCCAGGCCCTGCGGGACTATGTCCAGGCCTCAGCCCTCACCATCCACATCGAATCCTGGTCCAGCTTCTGGATCCGCATGGGGGTGGAAGGCTGTGCCGCCGCCGTGCTTCTGGCCCTCATGACGGGCCTCTCCACCGGCCAGGTGGCCCCGGCCCTGGCGGTGGTGGTGATCTCCGCCCTCTTCGGTCTGACGGGAAGCCTCCAATGGCTGGATGCCACCACGAACCAGCTGGCCCGCCAGACCGCCCATGCCCGGCGGGTCTTCGAACTCGTGGACCTCCCCCCCGAGGAGGTGGAAGAGAAGGCTGCAGGGTGGTCCCCCTGTCCCCTGCCGGACCTGCCCCCCGGCGAACTCGCCTTCGTGGACTATGCCATGGCCTACCGGAAGGATTCCCCCCCCATCCTGGACGGACTGGACCTGCGGATTCCCAAGGGGGCCAAGGTGGCCCTGGTGGGCCGCACGGGTTGCGGCAAGACGAGCGTGGTGCAAGCTCTCCTGCGCCTGGTGCACGTGACAAGGGGTGACCTGCGCCTGGGGTCCCGCTCCCTGCTGGAGATGCCCCTGGCGGAGGCCCGGGCCCATTTCGGGGTGGTGCCCCAGCAGCCCTACCTCTTCCGGGGGACGGTCCAGGGGAATCTGGACCGGC
Source organism: uncultured Solibacteraceae bacterium (assembly GCA_964589695.1). GTDB lineage: Bacteria > Acidobacteriota > Holophagae > Holophagales > Holophagaceae > CAZPUI01. The sequence goes on from CAZPUI010000719.1 coordinate 2,397, forward strand.
TGGGGCGCTTCAGCCCCGAGGCCTGTTCCGAGGCGCTTCGCCAGGTGGGCCTGGACTGCGACCCCCGGGATCCCGTGGAGGAGGGGGGGGCGAACTTCTCCCAAGGCCAGCGTCCGCTCCTGTGCCTGGCCCGGGTCCTGCTCCTGGCTCGGCCCATCATCCTGCTGGATGAGCCCACCAGCGGCCTGGACCCGGAAACCGATGTGCGCATCGCCCAGCTCATGGGCGCCGCCTTCGCCCAACGCACGGTCCTCACCATCGCCCACCGGCCGGAAACCCTGGCGCTCCAGGACCGGATTCTGGTGATGGAAGGCGGGCGGATCCGAAAACATGACTCCTTTTTTTTGGGCCCGGTGATTTCTTGAGCTCAGGGTGAGCATCTGGAGTACATTGATCCTGAAAAACAAGGGCGGAAGGATCCGCCCTGTCCCTTGGTCCAAGGATGGCGATCATGGACATCTACTCCAACCCCAGTCCGGCACTCAACCCCCTGCAGCAGGTTCAGTTGGCCAACCTGGCGTCGGTGGACGCCACCCCCCGGGACTTCAACACCGCCCTGACCGCCGCCCTGCAGCAGCCGAATCCACCGTCCCCCACGGGCACGACGTTAACATCCGCGCTGTTCCGAGCCACCTTGCCG
>CAZPUI010000720.1:0-3035 GCA_964589695.1 uncultured Solibacteraceae bacterium
CACTGGAGGATGGCCAGGTCGAAGTCCTCCCCCCCCAGGAAGGTGTCGCCGCTGGTGGCGAGCACTTCGAAAACCCCATCGTTCATCTCCATGAGGGTGAAGTCGAAGGTGCCGCCCCCCAAGTCATAGATGGCCAGCTTCTTCCGCTGCCCCTTCTTGTCCAGCCCATAGGCCAGGGCCGCAGCGGTGGGCTCGTTGATGATGCGCTGAACGTTGAGGCCAGCGATGCGTCCCGCATCCTTGGTGGCCTGGCGCTGGGCGTCATCGAAGTAGGCCGGCACCGTGATCACGGCATCGGTGATCTCCTCGTGGAGGTAGGCTTCGGCCGCCTGCTTGAGGTGGCGCAGGACGATGGCGCTGACCTCGGGAGGGGCATAATCACGGTCCGCCACCCCCAGCCAGGCGTCCCCATTGGGGGCCTTCACCACCGGGAAAGGCAGATGGGGCATGGCGTTCTGAACCCGGGCCGAGTCGTACTTCTGCCCGATGAGCCGCTTCACGGCAAAGAGGGTCCGCTGGGGGTTGGTCACGGCCTGGCGCTTGGCGATGTGGCCGACCAGCACATCCCCTTTGTCCGTGAAGGCCACCACCGAAGGTGTGGTGCGACTGCCTTCCCGGTTGGGGATGACCCGACGCTCGCCCCCTTCCATGATGCAGGCGCAACTGTTGGTTGTTCCCAGGTCGATGCCAAGCAGCTTACTGGCCATTATCCACCTCGGGGTTTCCGTTGGACGCCGCAGAAACCTCTGCCCCATCGGGGGCAGGGTCAGTCTCATGATCCTCCAGGTTGTTCACCACCACCCGCGCGGGCCGCAGGAGACCGCCCCGCAGCAGGTAGCCCTTCTCGAAGACGGCCACCACGGCCCCATCGGGGTGGGTCGGATCCTGCAACGTGGTCAGGGCCTCGGCATGGAGGGCATCGAAGTCATCCCCCACCGCAAGGGAGACCTGTTCCACCGCAAGGCGTCGCAGGGCGTCCTGGAACTGCTTCTGGATGAGCACCACACCGGCGCGGAAGGACTCAACATCCACATAATTCGCCTCCAGACAGCGATCGAAGCTGTCCAGCACGGGCAGGATCTCCAGCAGGAGCTTGCGTTCAGACATGTCCACCGCCAGCTGGATCTCCCTCGAGGTCCGGTTGCGGAAGTTGGCAAAGTCCGCCAGGAGACGGTGGTGCTTGTCCTGGTGTTCCTTCTCATGCTTCTCGAGATCGCGGATGCGGTCCTGGAGGGCCTGGTCGGCGGTGGACGGTGCCACGGCCCCGGAGGCCTCCAGCAGTTCCTGCTCTGCAACCTCATCCGCCAGTGCCTGGAGGTCCACGGCCTCCGCATCGTCGAAGCTCAGCTCCACGGTGCCATCGCTGCCCGGCAGTCCATCGAGGTCGGGGGAATCAGGATCAGTGGGAATCGGATGGGTGCTCATGGCTCGATTCTACGGGAGGATGGGGCAGGTTCAAACAGGACGGCCAACTTGGCGGTCCAGGGCTTCGGACCACCAGGCGAGTCCGCCCAGGAGCCGAGCATAATCCACCCGCATCGGGCTGAAGAGGGCGAAGGCCACCTCCTGCCCTGGCCCGAGGGTCACGGTGCGGATGGCCGTGGCCAGGGGCATGGTGCCCAGGTATGGGTTCTCCGTCCCCAGGAGGAGTTGGACATCCGCCGTGGAGGCCAGGGCGAAGGCATTCACCAGGCGCACCAGGCGTTCGTGTTCATCGAAGGCCTCCACCAATTCCCGGAATCGATCCCCGGCCCCGAACTCCGGACGCCTGCCCAACTGCCCCAGCCCCTGCACCACCACCGGAGGGTCCTCGGCTTCCGCGGGATCCTGAAGCTGGGCCGCCAGGGCCGTCAGGCGGCCCCAGAGCGACCTGACCTGGTCCGCCTGGTCCTGGAGGGCTGCGAGCAGCCGTTGGCGCATTTCCGGCAGGGTGCACCCCAGGAATCGGTGGGTGGCGAAGTTCCCCAGTTCCACGAGGGTGGCCGCATCAAGATTCCAGGCATTGTCGATCACCTGATGCTCCACCTCCCCGGAGGTCCCCACCCAAACAGCCACCAAACGACCGGGTCCCAGGGGCACGAACTCCAGACGCACCAGGCGACTTCGATGAAGATGGAGGGGCACCGCCACGCAGATGCCGTTCATCACCTCGGAAAGCACGCGCCCCGCGGACCGAAGCCAGGCCTCCAGGTCCTTCCCGCCGATATCCAGGGCCGGCGCCAGGCGCGCCCCCACGGCCTGGTCCGGGGACGTGGGCAGGATCCAGTGGTCCACATACCAACGGTACGCCTTCTGGGTGGGCACCCTGCCGGCGGAGGTGTGGGGCTGGGCCAGAAGGTCCTGGTCCGCGAGGTCCGAAAGCACATTGCGGATGGTGGCCGCGGAAATGGGCTCGTCGTACCGGGAGGCCAGAAGCCTGGACCCCACGGGCTCCCCCTCCGGAAGGTAGGCCTCGATGAGGTTCTTCAGGATGGCCTCGCGGCGCTGGGATGGGGAATGGGGCATGACGGAGACACCTGGGTCCTGCGGTTGGCCGTATTCTAGCGGGATCACCCTGCCCTGGGAGTTTCCATGCAGCCCTGCGATAGCCTGGCCCTGCGCCACGATGGCAAGACCCTTTGGATTCTGGACCAAGGTCGCCTCCCCCACGAGGAGGTCTGGGTGGACGGTTCGGATCCGAAGGAGATGGTGGCCCTCATCCAGCGACTGGCGGTGCGAGGGGCGCCCCTCATCGGTGTGGCCGCCGCCTTGTGCGTGGGCACCCACGCCCTGCGGGGCGCCGGGACGGCCGCCCTCCACCAGGCCCTGGATGAGCTTCGCGCCGCCCGCCCCACGGCGGTGAACCTCATGTGCGCCGTGGACTGCATGAGGGCCGTGCTGGTGGCCGGGGGGAGCGCCGCCGACCTGGGCCAGGAGGCCCTGCGGATTTTCCACGAGGACGTGGCCCTGTGCGAAGCCATGGCCTCCAAGGGCCTGGGGGTCCTGGGCCCCCAGGAAACCGTCCTCACCCACTGCAACGCCGGGGCCCTCGCCAC
>CAZPUI010000721.1:0-3030 GCA_964589695.1 uncultured Solibacteraceae bacterium
GGCCCACACCCACGCCATGTCGATCAGCCAGATGCCCGACATCACCACGACCTCGGCGGCCATCTCCGGGCCCAAGTCGTTCTCGATGGCCGGCATCATCCATGACGACGTCGATGTGCTGATGACGTACGACTCGTTCACCATCACCACCCTGTTGGCCCTCGAGGACCTCGGGTTCTGCAAGAAGGGTGAGGGCGGGGCCTTCGTCGAGGATGGCAAGCCCGGCCCGAAGGGCTCCTTCCACTGGGACTTCCTAAACCTCGGCGGACCAGGCTTGCACTGGGATCTCCCCACCGTGGTGCAGGACGTGGAGTAGGTGGTCCCTCAGAAGGCACGGGATGTCGGGGTGGCCCGCAAAGGCGAGCAGAACCTGGGCGTCGAAGGCGGGGCCCTCATCCAGCCCCACCCAGCGATCGCGGCCCGAGCGCTTGGCGGCATACAGGGCGCGATCCGCCAGCATGACGGCCTTGTCCCAGGGGATGAGGGGAAGCGCGTTACCCAAGGGAAAGGGACAGAAGCCCAGGGAGGCCGTCAAGGGCAGGGCTCGGCCGTCCTCCAGGCGCATGGGCTGCTCCCGGATGGCCTGGAGCAAACGCTCCGCCATCGGGGCTGGATCTCCCGATCCCAGGCCCCGGGCCACCACCAGGAATTCCTCACCCCCCCAGCGGATGACCGTGTCCGTGTCGCGCACCGCCCCCACAAGGCGCTGCCCCAGTTGCACCAGGACCTGATCCCCCGCGTCATGCCCCAGTTCGTCGTTCACCCGTTTGAAATGGTCCACATCGAGCAGGAAGAAGGTGAGGGCATGGCCCGACAGGAAGCCGTACTCCCCCGCCCGGATTTTGTTCTCCAGTTCCCGCTGAAGCCGGGCCACCTGCTCCGGCAGGGTGAGGACCAGGAAGCGACGATTATGAAGGCCCGTGAGGGGATCGCTGAGACTCAGCTCCTCCAGGCGGCGGTTGGCCTCCTGCAGGGCAAGGGTCCGCTCGACCACCACCTCTTCCAGGCGGCGGTTCTGGGCCTGAAGGCGGCGGTGCCTCCAGCGGATGGTCCACCAGGCCAGCCCGCCGGCCCCGGCCAAGGCCAGGGCCCGGAACCACCAGGTCTCGTACCAATGGGGCAGAATCTCGAAGGGGACCTGGGTCACGGGCCCCAGGGTTCCCTCGGCCCGCACGCGCACCTGCAGGGTGTAGTGGCCCTTGGGCAGGGCGGGATAGCGCAGCTGGGGCACGGTCTCCTGGCGCCAGTTCACCTCAAGGCCTTCCAGGCGGACCTCGTAGGTGAAGGCCTTTTCCCGGCTGTAGCTCAGACAGCCCAATTGGACTTCCAGGGTGCCGAGTCGGGGCGGCACCCGCACCCTGCCCATGGAATCCGCGGGGACCCCTTGACCCGCGAAGGTCATGCTGGAAAGGACCACCTCCGCCGGGGGCAGGTTCCAAGGGAAGGATCCGCGATCCAGCCGGGCAAGCCCACTGGCGGTGCCGAACCAGATTCCACCTGTCTCCTCCGCCAGAAAGGCGCCTTGGACCATATCCTGGTTCACCAGGCCCGCCGACCGGCCAAAGACCCTGTAGCGCCCTCCCTCCAGCCGCACGGCCCCGATGTTGGTGTTCAGCCAGAGCCCACCCCAGGGATCGGCATGCGTACTGAAGATGCCATCCGTGGGGAGCTCGCCACGGGCCTCTGAAAGGTGGGCCACCACACGGAGCCCGGTCCCCTCCGGACGGAACCTGGAAAGGCCGAGGGCATCCCGGTAGCAGAGGTAGAGGTCCCCCTCGGGCCCCAGGCAAAGGCCGCTGAGGGCCTCCCCGAGAAGCCCATGGTCCCTTCCGAAACGGCGCCATACGCCCTTGTCGAAGCAAATCAGGCCGCGTTCCCCCGCGATCCAGAGACGCCCCGCCGGATCCCCGACGGCGGCCACCATGGCCACATCCAATGCCTTGGGTGGCGAATGTTCCTCCCGAACCTTGAATCCGTCCTGCCGCCATTCCAACCTTTGAAGTCGATCCCCGAAAACCCATAACCGGCCAGCCGAATCCAAAAAAGCCCGCAGTACGGCCACGTCCTTGGGATCGACTCCCGGGACCTTGTGCCGACGCACCGTGCGCGCCCCGGGTGCAACCCTGTACAGCTCGGGGATACCGCCCGTGGCCACCACCGATCCATCGCTTAGGGTCACGATGGAGGTGGCGGAGAGTTCCGCGGTGTCCGGCAGTCCCACCCACCGGGCGCCTTCCTGGAAGGCCAGGCCGCGCTCCGTGGCGGCCCAGAGTCGGCCACGCCCGTCCCGGGTGAGGGCCCATACGATCTCGCTGGGCAGTCCCTGGCTGGGCGTGTGGTTGTGCAGGGACCCGCTTCCCATTTGTCGGAAGAGGGAAGAGGAGGCACACCACAGGGTGCCCTCCCGATCCACCAGGGCCGCCACGGTGTAGCTCGCCGGGAGGCCTTCGGCGCGGGTGAGCTGGCGCCAGGCCTGCCCTCGGATATTGAGCATGCCATGCACGGTGGCCACCCAAAGCCCCCCTTGCCCATCCCCGCTCATGCGCCGCCGCTGGCCACCGGGTCGGGTGATGGCATGGTCGAAGGACCGCCAACGAGGCTCCCCGGGGAGGTGGTAGCTCAGTCCGCCATTGTCCAGGACCCAGAGACGTCCCTGTCCATCCTCCAGCATGGCCAGGGCCTCGGGTCGGACGCCATCCTTCTGGTCCCAGGATTCACCGCTCCACCCTTCCGGACGGTGGATGCGCGTGCGCCCCTGGAAACCCACCACCGCCACACCGCCGTGGCCAGGGGCCTGGGCCACCAGCCAGGGGCGCTCGAAGCCCTCCACCCGGACATAGGCCTCGCCTTCCCTGCCCCTGAAGAGCCCCTTGCGCCCGAAGGCCATCCAGTGCCGACCCTCCTTGTCCCACCCCATCCCGGCGGGTGCGCCTTCGGGCAGGCCCAGGGCCTTGCCCTCGAAGGGGGCAGGCCGCCCTTCCCGGATCCGCACGAGTTGGCTGCCACAGGCCACCCACACCCCCCCCCGGG
>CAZPUI010000722.1:0-3029 GCA_964589695.1 uncultured Solibacteraceae bacterium
GTGGTCGTCAGTTACTGGGGTGTGCACGGCACCTCGCCGGTGCCGGGGCTGGCCACCCGCAGGCGGACATAGCCCTCCGCCGTGAACTTCACGGCATTGCTCAGGGGGTTGATGAGCACCTGGCTGATCCGCATGGAGTCACCCACGGCGGAGCCCGGCACCTCCTTCTCCAGATCCAGCACCAGCTCCAGCCCCTGCTCGCTGCATTTCTGGGAGAAGAGGTCCATGACCCCCCCCACCATTTCCGCCACCTTGAAGGGGGTGGACTCCAGCTGCAGCTTGCCGGCCTCGATCTTGGAGAAGTCCAGGATGTCGTTGATGATCCCCAGCAGGGACTGGCTGGCGTGGGCGATCTTGCGGATGTAGTCGTGGAGCTTGGGGGGAGCCTCCAGCTTGAGGCCCAGGGTGGAGAACCCGATGATGGCGTTCATGGGAGTCCGGATTTCGTGGCTCATGTTGGCCAGGAACTCGCTCTTGGACTTGGTGGCGCGCTCGGCCTCGTCCTTGGCCACCTTCAGGGCCTCCACCGCCCGGGCCTTCATGAAGGCCGATACGAAGTGCTCCTTCAGGCTCTTCAGCAGCTCCAGGTCATGGCCATCGAAGGCCTGGGCATCCTGGAGGTTGTCGAAGATGATGTAGCCCTCCACCCGGGTCTCGATGCAGATGCGCACCACGAGCATGGCCTTGAAGCGGCCGGGGTTCTGGAGCTTCTCCTCCGCCATCCGGGCGGTGAAGTCCTGGATCACGAAGATATCGGGGTGGATCTCCTGGGCGTTCTGGGTGTACCGCCCCTCCGCCTCCTCCAGGCTGAGCTCGAAGTGGGCCAGGTCCTTCAGGTCGTAGCCCCGGCAGGCACGGAAGCGGAACCCATCCTGGCCGCTCACCCGCACCAGGGCCGTGGCCTTGTCGGCGCCGTGGATGACCCTCGTCTCCTGGAGGATGGCCTCCAGCAGGTCATCGAAGTCCAGGCGGGTGTTGATGGACTCCACGATGGCGTTGAGCTTCTCCAGGTGCTCCGTGCGCTCCTGGACCTTCCGTTCCAACGCACGCTTCTCCTGCTCCACCTTCCAGAGCCGCCAGCGCACGAGGCCATAGCCCTGGGCCACGAAGAGCAGGATGTAGCCCGTGATGGCCCACCAGGACCGGAACCAGGGGGGCTGGATGCGGAACTGGTACCGCGCCTCCTTGCCCAGGGTCCCGTAGCCGTTGCGGGCCTGCACCTGGAAGGTGAAGGTACCCTCCGGAAGGTTGGTGTATTCCTTGTCCGCCCGGGTGGTCCAGGGGCTCCATTCCTTGTCGAATCCTTCCAGGAGGTACTGGAACTGGGTGCTTCCGGGACGCTCAAAGAAGGAGGCTGAAAATTCGAAATTCAGCGTATTGGCGCCATAGGGCAGGACGGGGATCGCCTTGGGATCCTGCGCCTCGTGGAACACGGTGATCCGGGACCCCAGCTCCGGGTTGGGGCGGCCGTGGGCCCCCTGGAACAGCACCCGGTCCGGCTTGGCCACCACCTTGCGCACCAGCACCTGAAAACTTTGACTGAAGTCCTTGGAAGCCAAGGGTTCCACACGGTGCACGGTCTTTCCGGGCAGCCACAGGGACCCATCGGGATGGGCGTACATCGAGTCTTCGGGGGGGGGAATCCCCAGGTAGGGGCGCGCATCCTTCCGGAAGCTGCCGTCCGGCTGGGGAATCACCCCGAAGACACCCTCGGGCGTGACGAAGAAGGCCCGACCATCGTCGTGGAGGACCATGTTCCCCAGGGGGGTGGCTGGATTGTTGAAGGCCTTCCCCATCCGATCCTCCAGGGTGAACCGGATCCCTTCGGGAGGCACGTAGCTGCGGTCCTTGAACGTGTGGTGGAAGAGCCCCTTGAGGCTCACGATGTAGATCGAGTCCTTGCGCACCACCGCCCGGGGGAAGCTGTTGGCTGGAATACCCTGGGCCTCGCCCATGGGCTGGATGACGGGGCGAAGGGGATCTGCACCCGCAAAATGCAGCCGCCGGATCCCCCCCACATCCGTGCTGACCCACAGGTCGCCGTGGGGATCGGCTTCGATGACCCGCACACTCTCCTTGAAGCCTTCGACACGGCCCAGGAACTGCCACCGGGCGGCCCCCTTCAGCCCCACACCCTCCTTCCGCCGGAAAACCCCCATGCCGCCCATGAGGCCAGTGAAGAGGTGCCCGGGCCAACGCGGCGTGACCCCCATGGAATAGGTGTAACTGGCGTTCGGGGGGGTCTCGACCTTTTCGGCCGCCTCGCCCTGGATCACATGGAGGCCGCCGCTGGTGGCCACCATCAATTCGCCTTCCACCTCCATGAACTGCCATCCCTCGCTGGGGGAGTTCTTCAGGACCTTGAAGACCTGCCGATCCCCCACCCCTCCGAAGGCGTAGGGTTCCATCACCATCAGGCACTGGTAGGTGCTGAGGTAGAGACGGTCCTTGAAGGCGTAGGCGGCGATGGGCACCCCTTCGATGCCGTTCTTCGCATCGAAACCCGACTGGGGCACGCTCAGTTCCACATGGGCCAACCCCGAATTGAGGCTCAGCCACAGGTTCTGGTGACGGTCCAGCAGGGCGAAGGACCCCGTGTTGTCCAGCAGCCCCCGGGCCTTGTTGAGCACCCGCTTCACCCGACCCTGGCGGTCGAAGAGCACCACCCCCCCCTTGACGGTGGTGATGGCGAAGAGGTCCTGGGAGATGGCGAAGAGCCTATACATCCGCGCGACTTCGGGCTTGACGAAGGCATCCAGCTCGCAGGGGAAGGGGCTCACCACCTTGGCCTCCGGCGCCCGGGTGGGATCGTAACGCCGGGCCCCCTCGTCCCAGAGGCCCTCCAGGTTCGCCACCAGGAAGTCCCCGCTGGTGCGTCCCACCAGGAGCTGGTGGGGCCCGAAGGGGGCCAGGTTGATGGGACGGCCGTTGGCGACGCCCTTGAGCTGGGGCAGCGGAAGCACCGTGTCCCCTTCCACCACGCAGAGCCCCTTGGCGGGGTCCACGAAGAAGACCCTGTCGTTCATGAC
>CAZPUI010000723.1:0-3024 GCA_964589695.1 uncultured Solibacteraceae bacterium
AAGGAAGCCCGTCGACAAGGGATCCTGGAGGCTGCAGAGGGCATGCTGGTGGCCCGGGGCTACGAGGCCTTGACCATGGCGGACCTGGCGGGCTCCCTGGGGGTGGCCAAGGGGACCCTCTACGTCTATTTCCCCACCAAGGAATCCCTGTTCCTGGGGGTGCTGGAAGGTCGCCTGGACCGTTGGTTCACGGCGGTGGAGGATCGACTCGCCCAGCGTGCCAAGGCGACCCCTGCATGGGTGGCCTGGCTGTTGGTGGAGTCCCTGTCCCTGGAGGCCCCCCTGCCTCAGCTCCTGGGGATCCTTCACGGAGTCCTGGAACGCAACATCGATCTCGTCCAGGCCCTGGCCTTCAAGCGGTATCTGGCCCAGCGCATGCGTCCCCTGGCACATCGGCTGGAGCAGGTTCTGGGCTGGGAGCAGGGGCATGGATTCCCCTTACTGTTGGCCTTCCACGCCCTGACCATCGGCACCTACCTGGTGGCCCACCCGCCCCCCGTGGTGGCCCAGGCCTTGGAGGCAGGGGACCTGGCGGGTTTCCGGGTGCCCTTCGAAGCGACCCTGACCCAAAACCTCGAACACCTGATGCGGGGAATGTCCCGCCACTGAAGGAGGCGTCATGCCGTTCCCGGAATGGAAGAATCGCACGGCCTTGGTCACCGGGGCCTCCTCGGGCCTGGGAGCGGAGTTCGGCCGACTTCTGGCACAGGCCGGGGTGCAGCTCATCCTGGTGGCCCGTCGTGAGGACCACCTGCGTGCGTTGGCGGCGGAGTTGCACAAGGCCCATGGCGTTAGGGTGGAGGTACTGGCCATGGACCTGGGCGAGGTGGGGGCCCCGGACCGCCTCTATCAAAGGGTCCAGGCGCTGGGGCTTCAGGTGGACCTCCTGGTGAACAATGCTGGCTTTGGGACCTTCGGCCCTTTCCTGGATCAGGAGGAGGCCCGGGAACGGGCCATGCTGGAACTGGATGTGCATGTGCCCTTGGCCCTTACCCGAAGGTTTGGCTCGGACATGGTGAAGCGCCGTCTGGGTTGGATCCTGCAGGTGGCCAGCATCGGCGCCTACCAGCCCTGCCCGCTGTACGCCAGTTATGGGGCCGCCAAGGCCTTCATCCTGAATTGGGGGGAGGCCCTGCACCACGAGTGGAAGGACCATGGCGTGACGGTCACGGTGCTGTCTCCCGGGGTCACGGCCACGGAGTTCTTCCAGGTCGCTGGCCAGACACCGACGCTCTACCAGCGACTGACCATGATGGACCCAGCCACCGCAGCAGGGGTGGGGCTTCGTGCGCTGGCCCGGAAGCGGCTCAGCGTGGTGCCGGGCATGGTCAACAAGATGGGTATATGGAACCTGCGCTTCACCCCCAGGGCCTGGGTGCCACCCCTGGTGGCTCGGTTGATGCGAAACCAATAGGCCACGAAAGAGCTCCCCTGAAACGACAGCCAGGACATCCTGCCGAAAGGTGGACGACCAGGCCCATGGCCCCGAGGGGGGGGACCCTGTCATCGCATGAAAAAGCGGGGTCCCCACACCACGACCAGGAATCCCCAGGCCACGTCCAGCCATACCCATCGTGCAAAGGCCCCGAGGTACAAAAGGATGCCCGGGGGCATGGCCAGTAGCCGGGTGAACCAACCGGTACCCTTCTGCCAGATGTGGTCCATGACGTTATTGGCATCATCCAGGCTGGGGAAGGCGTGCATGCCGATGGCCACCCCGAGCCACAGGAGCAAGGCCTTCGCCAGCCATGGTTCGAGACCCGTGACCCAGCCCCGCTGGGCCGCCACACCCGCCAGGAGGGCCAAGCCCGTATTCACCAGCATCGGGCCGCCGGAAATGAGCACGTGCTTGAACACATGATCGGGAAGCTCGTGCACCACGTAGCCTGGAGGCAGGGAAAAGCGGAAGTAGCAGACCTTCTCCACGCGGGTACCAGTGAGCCAGCAGAACACCTGATGGCCCAGTTCGTGGACCAGGATGCCTGGGATGCTCAGAAGCTCCAGGAAGAGGCGGATAAGGAGAACCATGGTGCAGTGTAGTCCCGAGGGCCAGGTCGTGGTGAACCCTGCGAGGGAACTCGCACCCTGCACCTAGGTTCGCCCTGGAAGAAAAGTTGGGGCGGTTCGGCCTGCAGCCACCGTGGGGTGAGGCCGTCCCCAAGGGCTTGGGAGGTGATATTTTCAAGGCGAGGATGGCGCGATGAAACGATCCAGGCATGGAGCAAACAGGGTGTCCGGCACGTTGTCACCCATCAATCCGAAGTCCCTCAAGGATCAGGTCTACGAATACATGCGGCAACAGATCACGATCGGGACCTTGGGGCAGGGCGATGTCATCAACATCGAAGAGACCAGCGCCCAGCTTGGTGTCAGCCGCACCCCGCTTCGGGACGCGCTCGTGCAACTTGAAAACGAAGGACTTGTGACGATCTCACCCCGGCGTGGGGTGCATGTCAGGGTGCTGACCGTCGATGACATCAAGAATTTCTATCAGGTCGTGGGTGCCCTGGAGGGAGCTGCGATCATCGCCGCAGGGGACGCCTTGAAAGGCGAAGACCTCCACCGGATGAAAGCCATGAACATCGCCATGCGCCAGCATCTTGCCCAGGGGGAATACGATGCGGTGATGGCCATCAATGTCGACTTTCATTCCATCTACCTCCAGCGCTGCGGAAATGAAATGATCGTTGAGGTCATTGACCGTCTTCGAAAGCGATTGCACGGGTTCATCCCCGGCGCGGTCTACATTCCTGAATGGGAGGAGCAATCCGTGCGCGAGCACGAAAAGCTCGTTGAACTCCTTGAGCACCAACCCGTGACGGTGGCGGCCAACTTCATTCGGGATGTCCACTGGTCGTTCAAGACGCAAGAAAAGTTCATTCGCCAATACTATTTTTCAAACCAGGCTGGTGAGCAACACACCCGGTGAAGCCGCCAAAAGCCCGCCGACCTTTTGGCTGTGGGCTTCCTTGGCGGAGAGTGAGGGATTCGCTGCGCTCCGCAGCATTGGCTGGCGCCGGCCCT
>CAZPUI010000724.1:0-3024 GCA_964589695.1 uncultured Solibacteraceae bacterium
CCGCCAGGGGAGTACAATCCTCCTCGGGGGCCGATCCCACGTCGGGGATACCCTGGGACGAAGGTTCGATGGGGAAGTACACCTTGAAGGTCGACCCCCGACCAAGTTCGGAATAGACCTAGAGCCCCGCCCGGTGTCCTCGCAGGATTCCATGCATGGTGGAGAGCCCCAGACCACGGCCTTTGGTCTTGGTGGAGAAGAAGGGATCGAAGATCTTGGGCAGGACCTCGGGTGGAATGCCACAACCCGTATCGCTCACCATGAGCGTCACAAAGGCGCCGGGGAGGATGGGCTGGGTGGGGAAGGCCTGGGAGATGAATGAGGCATCCAGGGTCTCCGAACGGGTGGTGATCCGGATGACACCCTCGTGGTCCCCGATGGCGTCCGAGGCATTGGTCACCAGGTTCAAGATCACCTGCTGGAGCTGGGCCGAGTCACCCTCCATCCTCGGGAGACCCTGGGCCAGATCCAGATGCAGTTCGACCTTTTTCGAGATGCTGACCTTCAAAAGGTGACCCATCTCCTCCACCACCTGATTCAGGTCCTGGGGCTTCACCACGAAGCGCCCCTTGCCCGAATAGGCCAGGAGCTGCCGGGTGAGGTCGGAGGCCTTGACCACCACCTTCTCCACGGCCTCCAGGTTCGGATGCGCCGGAGATTCCGCCTGCAGCTTGAGCTGAGCCAGGTTCAGGTTCCCCATGAGGGCGGTGAGCAGATTGTTGAAGTCATGGGCGATCCCCCCCGCAAGGAGCCCCAGGCTTTCCAGTTTCTGGCTCTGGCGCAGTCGCTGCTCCGATTGCCGAGCCTGGGTGATGTCCCGCACGAGGGTGATGACGGAATCCTGGGTGCAGGGCGCCACCCGGGCCTCGAAGTTGCCCTCATGGTCCTTGGCCTGCAACTCGTATTCGAAGGACTCGACGGCGCCCGTGTCCAGGGCCCTTTCGATGGCCGCCATGAATTGGCTGGCCAAGGGATCGGGCAGCACTTCCCGCACGTTGCGGTGAAGGAAGGACTCCGGCGGCTGCAGCAGCTCCCCCGTGTGCTTCACATGCACGGCAAGGAACTCACCGCTTCGGTGGTTGTGGAAGATCAAGTCTGGAATGGCCTGAAGGAGGGCCCGGTTCTGGGCCACACTCTCCCGCAGGGATTCCGATTCCGCGCGCAGGGCCTCCTCCATCTCCCTTCGGGGGGTGATGTCGATGGTGTATCCCGCCAGGAGCACCCGCTCCCCCACGAGGATGGGGAACTTGATGGTGGAGTAGGACCGGCCGTTCAATTCCTCGTCCAGCTTCAGAATCTCCCCTGCAGAGGCCACGGCCCAGTCGTCCGCGGTAATCTTGGCGGCAAATTCAGGGGGAAACAGCTCCTTCATGGTCTTCCCCACCATATCGGCGCCCGAGAGCCCGATCATGTCCCTGAAATTGTCGCTGGCCTGGAGCACCCGGCTTTCGGAGGGCGTGACCTCCTTGATGTAGACATGAATGGGGGAATGTTCCATGAACCGCGAGAACATCTCGTTGGTCTCCCGGAGCCCCTGCACGGCCCTGCGACGCTCCGTGGTGTCCTGGAAGATCATCACCACCTGCGCCACCTGGCCCTCGGAATCCCGCAAGGGGTAGGCACTGCAGAGTCCCCACTGGGGATCGACCTGGCCTTTGGGGAGGATGCCAAGGACTTCGTCCTTGACGGGTTCCCCAGCGGCCAGCACCCGGCGGACGGGGTGGGCCTCGGCGGGCAGGACCGAGCCATCCTCCCGAAGCAGGTCCCACGCTAGGTCCTCCACCCGGCGCCCGAGAAGGCTCTGGTCCGTCAGTCCCTGTGCCCTGGGGTTGGCCATGAGGAGGGTGGTATCCCGGGCGTGGATCATCACGGCCTCGGGCAGGTGCTCCAGCAGGATGCGGTACCGGCCATCGCTTTCCTGAAGGGGTTCCTCAAGGTCCCGAGCCTTGGCTGGCGTGTTCCGGACTTCCCTGAGGCTCACCACCAGGCCACCGAGCCGAGGGTCCGCCAGCGCGTTCGACCCCGCGGCTTCCACCCAGACCCAGCCCCCCTGCGGTCTGGCCAGGCGGAAGGTCGCCCGCTCCGAAGTGGCGCCCTTGGCCCCACAGGCTTCCAGGAAGTCGTGAAGGGTGGGCTGGTCTTCGGCATGGCCCAGCTCCGCCAGGGTGCGCCCCACCACTGCGGTCGCGTCCAGGCCCAGCAGTCGTTCGATGGAAGGCGCCGCCCCAAGGATCCGTCCCTCCTGGTCCACCAGACAGAGGACGTCCGAGGCCGCAGCAAGCCATGCCGCTGGGTCAGGGGGCGGCAGTCCAGAACAAGGGGGCATGGGAGACGGAGCAGACAAAGGCATCGGCCTTAAGGATCGAATGACTTGCTATCGGCATGGGGGAGGGATTCTCAACTTTGGTGCGCGGGGGCCTTGACAGGATGTTCGAGAGTATTACTATATGGTTGTATGTTTTTCTAGCTTTCAGGGAGTCGCCATGACCCTCTTTTTGATTAAACGCCTGGCCCTCGGGCTCCTCCTCGGAGGGGCCCTGGGTTATGGCTGGCATCGCCTCGTGGGCTGCCAGACCGGGGCCTGTCCCCTGACTTCTACGCCCCTGCGCGGCATCCTTTACGGGGCCGTGATGGGCATGGTTTGGGCGGTGGCCGGCCGCCCCCAACCCTGATGCCCCCCCTGCTTTGGTGGACCGCGGCACTCCTGGCCGTGGCCGTCATCACATACCTCCGGAGAGCCAAGTCCATGTTCCCCATTGATATCCTTCACCAACTCAAGTCCCAGGGCGCCCAGGTCGTCGATGTTCGTTCCAGCGCCGAATATGCCGGGGGCCATGTGGCGGGCAGCCTGAATATTCCCGTAGACCAGCTCCAGGCCAGGGTCGCAGAGCTGGACCCTGCGGTGCCCGTCCTCCTCTGCTGCGCTTCCGGAGCGCGGGCGGGCTGGGCCAAGTCCTTCCTTGAGCATTCGGGTTTCAAGGTTGTCCATAATGCGGGCCCCTGGCAGCGTTTGGCGTCCTGAAT
>CAZPUI010000725.1:0-3022 GCA_964589695.1 uncultured Solibacteraceae bacterium
GACGGGGGATTTGCGGTGGGTGATGGCCTCCACGTGGAACACCGGGTAGTCGTCCGCCAGGGAGTAGTAGCCCGTGTGGTCGCCGAAGGGGCCTTCCCGGCGCAGCTCCGCCGGGTCCACCCAGCCTTCGATCACCAGTTCCGAGTCCGCAGGCACCTCCAGGTCGTTCGTCACGCAGGGCACCATGTCCACCCCTTCCCGGCGCAGGAAGCCCGTGAACATGACTTCCGAAAGGAAGGGGGGCAGGGGCGCCGTGGCGGCATAGAGGAGGGCGGGGTCACCGCCGAAGGCCACGGCCACGGGCATGCGTTCCCCGGGGGCGTAGCCGTGGCGGGCCCGGGCGCCGTCGTGGTGGAGCTGGGTGTGGAAGCCCAGGGTCCGGTCGTCGAAGACCTGGAGGCGATAGAGGCCCATGTTGCGGCGTCCATCCTTGTACCGCACATGGCTCATGCCCATGGTGAGGAAGGGGCCTCCGTCCTCGGGCCAGGTGGTGAGGATGGGCAGGGCCCCGAGCCGGGCCTCGGTCCCCTTGCGCACCACTTCCTGGCAGAGGCCCTTCCGGACGGTGCGGGGCATCCACTGGCTGATTTCCGCCAGCATGGGGAGCTTGGCGAGCTTGTCCAGGAAGGAGCCTCCCGGGCGCGGCATGGCCTGGTCCATGAGGGTCTGGATCCGATCGCCAAGGCTGTCCAGGCCCCGGGGCTCCCGATCCACCCCCAGGGCCATCTCCATGCGCCTTCGGGAGCCAAAGACGTTCATGGCCACGGGCAGGTCCCCTTGGGTGGGGTGCTCGAAGACCAGTGCCGGGCCACCGCCAGGCCACTTGCAGATCCGGTCGGCGATGGCCCCCATTTCCAGATGGGGATCCACGGGCACCTGAATGCGGCGGAGCTCGCCCACCCGCTCGAGCTCCCTCAGAAAGGTCTGGAAGTCCCGGCCCATGATCGCCTCCGGCGGACATGATCCCACGTCGGCTTGGGACCTGGGATTCCCCCTTCGTGCGTTCTTGGGGGGCGTTGGTATCCTCGGAACGATCCATCCCCACGCACGGAGCGACACTCCTTCCATGGCCGATACCGACTCCGTCTTCCACAAATACTGGTTGCTCACCGCCAGCCTGACGGGCGTGCTGGGCTCCATGCTCCTGCTCGTGGTCTTCGATGCGGGGGGTTTGACCCTGGGGCGGGCCCTGATGACGGGGCTCTGCGGGATGGTGTTCAGCCTGGTGCTCTGGGGTGGGTTCCTCCATGGCAGCCAGGTGCTGGGGCGCTTCCTGAACCGGGGCACGCCTCGGCAGGCCGCCTTCCGGTACTACCTGGGCTGGTTCGTGCTCCTGGGTCTGCTCTACGGCATCGCGGCCTTCCTGGTCTGGTTGATCCTGGGCATCAATGTCCTGGACAGCCCGGGAACCGTGGTGGTCAGCGGCCTCATCAGCCTGGGGGTGGCCAGTGTCATCACCGGGTACGAGTTCCTGAAGGCCCAGGTGGCGACCTCCCGGGATTTGGCCTTGGCCCAGGCCCGGAGCCAGGCCCTGGTGCTCAAGGCCCAGTTGGGCCCCCACACCCTGCACAACAGCCTGAACACCATCGCCGCCCTCATCCCCGAGGATCCCCGGCTCGCAGAGGCTTCGGTGGAGGCCCTCTCCCGCCTCATGCGCCGGGTGATGGCTGCCCTGGAGGATGACGCCTGGGCGCTGGAGGAGGAGTTCTCCTTGATCCAGGACCTGTTGAGCCTGGAGAGGGCCCGGTTTGGCCCGCGCCTGGAGGTCCACTTGGTGCTGCCCGAGGCCGATCGCGACACCCAGGTGCCCCCGTTGATCCTGCTGCCCCTGGTGGAGAATGCCCTCAAGCATGGGTTCCGGCCCAAGGTGGGGACGTGTCACCTGAGGGTGACCGCGTCGGGGCAGGTATTACGGGTGGAGGACGATGGCGTGGGCAGGCCCGAGGGTTGCGGGGAGGGCGTGGGCCTCGCCACCGTGCGCCAGCGGCTGGAGGCCCAGGGGGGTACCCTCCTCTGGCCCAGGGTTGAAGCGGGTTGTGTGGCGGAGGTGCGGCTGTGTCCCTGAAGTTCGCGATCATCGAGGATGAACCCCCGGCAGGGCAGCGTTTGAAGCGTCTGGTGCTGGAGCTGCGGCCCGAGGCCGTTTGTGTGGCGGAGGCCGGGGATGGCGAGGCGGGGCTCCGGGTGCTTTCCGGCGTGGCCCCGGACCTCCTCTTCCTGGACATCGAATTTCCACCCACGGGTGCCTTCGGACTGCTGGAGGAGGCCCGTGCCCTGGGGCAGTCCATCCCCCCCATCGTGTTTGTCACCGCCTACGATCAGTACGCCATCGAAGCCTTCCGCTGGTCCGCCTGGGACTACCTGCTGAAGCCCGTGGAGCGGGATCGTCTCCGGGAGTGTCTCGACAAGGTGGAATCCCGGCTCCAGCCCCTGCCGGACCTGGGGCCCCTGCTCAGCGCCCTCCAGGCCGCCCGCAGGGACGAGGTGCCCGAACGCTTTTCCCTGCTCCACAAGGGGCGTCTTCGGATCTTTGCCTGGAGCGAGGTGAGCCACCTGGTGACGGAGAACCGCCTGCTCTTCGTCTGCACCCCCGAGGGCCGCTTCGTGCTGGATCGCACCCTGGACGAGCTGGAAAAGCGGCTGGGCTCGCGGTTTTTCCGATGCCACCGGGGTGCCATGGTGGCCCTGGCCCGGGTGCGCGAACTCATCCCCGAACCCGGGGGCACGGGGGAGGTCCGTCTGGACACGGGGGACCGGGTGCCTGTCAGCCGGGAGCGCCTGCCGGAACTGCGACGCAGGGTGGAAGGTTGATCGCGGCGTCTCGCGCCTGTCCACAAGGGCTTGGCACTGGCACCATGGAACCCAGCCATCATTCCTGAAGGTCTTGGTTCTTGCGACCCTTGTTGTGGCGTCAAAGGCCATCCCTCCATACCCGAAGTGCACGGTTTCTTTCATGACGGCCCCCAACCTAGGATTCCCCATGCGGTCAGCCACGACGTCACCCTTGGAAGCCCTCCTCGCC
>CAZPUI010000726.1:0-3021 GCA_964589695.1 uncultured Solibacteraceae bacterium
GAGCTTGCCTCGACAAACTGTTCGCACTGATCTGCCGAGCCGTGTACCTCCTTACACCATCAATAATGGTCCCCGTGCTTTCTCCGTGCCCTCCGTGTCCTCCGTGTTTCAATTCTTGAAAATACGCGTGTTACCAGGGTATTGAATTCCGATTCTGTGCGCCAGGGATGGCGCACCAAGACCGCGCGTGCCCTTACTGGTACCGAAGCCGCAAGGCCGGGCGCAGTTCCTGGAGCGCATACTCCCGGGCCACCAGGCTGAGAAGCCTGTAGCTGGCGGTGTGCTGGAGCTGAAGTCCGTGGTTGGGGGTCGTGCCCTGGAGCCAGGCGCGCACCAGGGTGGTGACATCCAGGTCCATGCGGGACTGACCAATCGCCAGGGTGCCGGTCAGGAAGGGGCTGGCGGTGTAGGTGGGGGCCGTGGCCCAGGTCACGCCCGCCCCGCCGGTGTCCGTCACTTCCCGCCAGGCGGAGGTGAGGGTGTGGACCTGGTAGGTGAAGGCCTGGGTGAGGGGGCGTTCGGCGTGGAGGGTGAGGGTGGCGGAAACCAGACCTGTGGCGCTCAGCCCCCCAAGGTCGAAGCGGAACAGGGCCCGGGACTGGTTGGCGGCCTCGGCGTTATAGACCTCCAGGGTGGAGGCGCTGCCGCGGTTGGAATTGGCGGCGTAGATGTAGATGGAAGCGTCCTGGTGGGGTGAGGTGGCCTCCCCACGGTACTGCAGCTCCACCGTGGTGCCTTCCGCCGCCCGCAGGCAGTGGTGGGCCGTGGGGCCCCAACCGGTGGCCCCCTGGGCCCGCACGTGGAGATACCAGGTTCCAGCCTGGGGCAGGGGCAGGGTCGCCCCCGGTGTGGTGCCCTCGGCCGCGGTGTCCGGTTCCGTCCGCGGATTCTGGTCCAGCACCCAACTGTAGGCGGTGGGGGTGGGGCCACCGTCATGGAGGAACTCGAAGGTGGCCGAAAGGCTGGAGGTCAGGACCTTGTGGGGATGGGTCGTGGAACGCACGCGGACAATGGTCAGGTCCGGTCCCTCCGGGGCGCCGTTGTTGAAGACGATGGCGCGGAGCTTCTCCGCCAGGTCCACGGTGAGCATGGTGCGCAGGTTGTAGCCATCGTTCCGCTGGGCATCCTCGGAGAGATCCCCCGCGCGGTTGGTGTAGGAAGGATGAACGCCATCCCCCAGGAGCACCGTGGCCCAGTCGGTGGGGTGCAGGGCCAGGTAGAGGCCATGGAGGTCCACCAGGGGCAGGCCCATGCGCTCCGCCACCCGGCGAACGATGGTGTTGACCTCGGCCACTTTGGTGTCCCACCCCACACAGGGGGGGATGGTGCTCAGGGCCGGTACGATGCCTTCGTCCAGGTTGAATTCCAGGATGCGTTCCAGGCGCTGCTCGTAGGCGGCGGGATCCCAGGAGGCCTGGCGCATATCGTTGGTGCCATACATGGTGAGGGACCAGGAGGGGTTGGTGAGCCGGAGGGCTCCCTGGAGGGCCCCCAGGGCCGAGGTGACCTGCCAGCCCGGGGCATTGCAGTAGGGCTCGCCCTTGAAGCGCACCAGGGGGTTGTTGTCGGAATTTCGGGTGGCCCCCATCCACATGAGGGTGGGCACGTAGTCGTGGCCATCCGCCGGGGGCACCGTCACCAGGCCCCAACTGCCCAGGGCTCCCAGGTAGGCGTTGGAGTGGGTGATGCTGTCCCCCCACTGGCCCAGGAGGCCCGGGGTCCTTCCCAGGGCGTCACCCCGGGCCTTGGCGGTGCGCAGGTTGGATTTGATGGCCGCGGTGAGGGGACCCACGAAGGTGCGCCGGAGGTCATGGACGCTGGTGGGTGCGGTGGGTGTGGTGGCGGAGAGGTCCGCACTGCGGGCACTGGCATTGTTGGCCCCATCCACGGCGGCCACGGACAGCAGGTAGGTCGTTCCCGGGAGGAGCCCCGTGAGGGTGGCGGAGGTCCCGGATACGGTGGTCTGCAGCGCCGCATTCAGGTAGACCCGATAGCCCGCGAGGCGTCCGTTGTCCGTGGAGGCGGCCCAGTCCAGGCGGAGCCCCGTGGGGGTGAGCTCGCTCACGACCAATTGGGTGGGGACGGAGGGGGCCTGGGTGTCCGGGCTGACTTGCACCGTCACCTGCGCCGTGGCGGTGCCCCCCGTGTTGGTGGCGGTGAGGGTGTACGTGGTGGTGGCCGTGGGGCTCACCAGGGCACTGGCGCCGGTGACGGTGCCCATGCCGGAGAGGCTGAGGTCCGCCGTGCCGGTCACGGTCCAGCCGAGGACGCTGTTCTGGCCCTGCACCAGGGTGCTGGGGGTGGCGGTGAAGGCCGTGATGACGGGGGCGACAACCACCGTTCCTGCCCACTCATCGGCCCCCACATCGGGCCGTCCCGTGCGGGTCTGGCCATCGATGTCCGTGGCCACGCCATGGGCGGCCTCGCCCTGGTCCACGACTTCAGGTCGGGCCGAGGCCAGGTGCAGGTCCCCGGTGGCCACCTGGGTGAACCAGGTGGAGGCTGCGGTGGTGACATTGCTCGCCAGGGTGGCCGTGGCACCATCCCGGGCCCGGAGGCGCACATTGGCCAAGTTGTTGGCCAGGATCAGCCCCGTGGTGGTGGCGTACCGGTATTCCAGGGCATTGGGGTAGGTGGAATCCAGCCAGATGGTGTTGTGGAGGACGCGGACATCCGTGCCTTCCACATAGATGCCCGTGTCCACCACGGCATGGATGAAGTTGTTGCGGATGGTGCCCCCCACGTGGTGGGGGTAGGGCTGCATGCCAAACATGATGCCCCGGTCGCAGTTCACGATCCGGTTGCCCTCCACCACGTTGCCGCTGGACTGGTTCCAGAAGTGGACGGCGCCTTCGGTGAGGTCGTTGGGAAGGCGGATGTTGCGGAAGGTGTTGGCCCGCACCGTCCAGTTGCGGCAGTGGTGGCCGTCGATGCCGCCGCAGTAGTACTGGTAGGCCTGTCCCGCGGTGTATTCGAAGAGGCATTCCTCCACGAGGCCGTTATCCGAGAAGACGCTCCCAC
>CAZPUI010000727.1:0-3018 GCA_964589695.1 uncultured Solibacteraceae bacterium
AAGGTATCGCGGGTCTCGTAGGTGCTGCTCTGTCCCTTGCCACCCACGGACTCCTGGATGCTGGGGTTCGTGGGCACCTCGGAGGCGACGGGGGGGTTGCCCATTTTTTCGGGCACCAGCTTGACCAGCAGGGTTTTCTGGTCGGGCATCCACTGCAACTCCGCCTCGAGCATCTGGTTCAGCCAGAGGCCGGGGATGCGCCGAACCGCACCTGTGTGGCCGTCGCCGAACCAGAGTTCCACGGAGTCCTTCGTCACGTTCTGGAATGCGAAACGCTTGCCGTCCGCACTCCAAATGGGTGTGGTGGGGGATCCACCCTCCGGGAGGCTGACCCGCGTGGTCGTACCCGAGGGGAGGTGCACCAAGTCGTAGCGGATGGCCGCGGTGGCAATGCCATAGCCGCCGGGGGTATCGTGCTTGCTGTGGTTTTTGGGTTCAACCCGCGTACCCGCCAGACGCAGATAGGGGGTGGCCACCCGAGCGCTGGAAGGATACTCCTCCCAGCCCACGAGCAGCATCCGGTCCCGGGTGGCGTTCAACATGGGGCTGGGGGTCGTGGGGGCCCGCATGACATCCAGAATGGCCTGGGGCGGCTTGCTGTAGCCCGAAACCTGGGGTGCAGAAGGTGTCGTCTGGGCGACGAGCGCCCAAGGGAATAAGGCCGTGGTCAAGGCGATGCGCAGACAGCAGGTGGTCACGGGGGAGTGCATGAACGGATCTCGTTTCGGGTACGTGAACCTCGCCGGCAGGAAGGCTTGGCGCATTGGGGGGGGAGAAGTTCAATACGCCATGGTGTAGTTGTCACCGATGCACAAGTGTCATTGTCGTCGCGCAGACGTCTACGCGGTGGACGGGATCGAAGCCAAAATGGGCTCAGAGGCAGGCCTTCAGCGCCCCCAGGTCATTGGGCAGGTCCTCGGCGAGGCTCGGCTTCGCCAGCGCCTCACTTAGGACTTCGGGCAGGGGCACCTGGATGTTCATGTTGCGCTCCAACACATCCTGGAACTTGGCCGGATGGGCGGTGGCCAGCAGGATGCCCACGTCCTTGAGCCCCATGCGCCCCTGCATCACCCCATAGCCCACGGCCGTGTGGGGATCCGCCAGGTAGCCCGCGGCCTTCAGCTCCCACAGGGCGCGGCGGGTATCCCCGTCCCCCAGGCTTCCCCAGCGCAGGGCCGCCCGCAGGTCCCCCAGTCGGTCCCCAAAGAGGTGGGTGATGCGCTCCCAGTTGCCGGGATGCCCCACATCCATGGCGCTGGAGAGGGTCGGTACCGCCGGCCGCGGGGTGTAGGTCCCCGTGTCGAGGTGGTCCGGGACCGCCCTGTTCGCATTGGTGGCCACGATGAACGATCGCACGGGCAGCCCCATGCGCTGGGCCAGGAGCCCGGCGTAGAGGTTCCCGAAGTTCCCACAGGGCACGCAGAACACCGGCTCATCCCGCCAGGCCTTGGCCCGCAGCTGGGCCGCACCCTCGAAGTAGCAGAGCACCTGGGCCAGCACGCGCGCGAGATTGATGCTGTTGGCGGAGGTCAAACCCAGGCGCCGGACCAGGTCCTGGTCCTCGAAGCAGCCCCGCACCAGCGCCTGGCAGTCGTCGAAACTGCCTTCCACCGCGTAGGCCGTGACATTGTCCCCCAGGGTCGTGAAGAGCCGCTCCTGGAGCGGCGAGACCCGCCCCTTGGGGTAGAGGACCACCACCCGTGTCCCCGGCACGCGCCAGAAGGCATGGGCGGCTGCGGCCCCCGTGTCCCCGGAGGTGGCGGTCAGCACCGTCCGCGGGCCTCCCCGCAGGGCCAGGACCCGGGCCAGGAACCGGGTCCCGAAATCCTTGAAGGCCAGGGTGGGTCCGTGGAAGAGCTCCAGCACATGGACCTGGGGCCGCACCTCCACCAGGGGCAGGGGAAAATCGAAGGCGCCCGCGACCACCGCCTCCAGGTCGCCGCGGCCCACCTCGTCCCCCACCATGCGGGAGAGAATCTCCACGGAGCGTTCGTGGAACCCCTGGCCCAGCAATCCCAGGACATCCCGGAAGCAGGGCAGCGGCTCCGGCACCCACAGCCCTCCCCCTGGGGCCGGGCCCGACTGGAGGGCGTCCAGGAAGGTCGACCGCTGTCGGGGGTCGCGGGTGCTGATCAGACGCATGGACGACCTCCGGAACATGGGGCTGGGAGGGGGATTTCCACTAGGTTGGCTGGGACCGCCCTGGAAGGGGGACCTTTTTTAGAAGCTGTCACGAAATAACCTCTGCTTTTCAGGTTAGATCGTTCCAGCTCCTTGTGCCGCGGGCGGTCTGAAGGTGATGGGGTTCGTGTTTTCCAGCGGCTTAGCGTCCGCCCAGGGCCTTGTAGAGGGTGATCTGGTTCGCCCGGTAGGCCAGGCGCGTCGCCACCAGGCCCTGCTGCGCCGCAAAGAGCGACCGCTGGGCCACGAGCACCCCCAGGTAGCCATCCAGGCCCGCCTTGTAGCGCTCCGAGGCCAGGCGGTGGCTCGTCTCCAGGGCCTCCACCAGGGAAGCCTGGGCCTCCAGCTGCTCGCCCAGGGAGCTCCGGCGCACCAGACCGTCGCTGACCTCCCGGAAGGCGGTCTGGATGGCCTTCTCGTACTGGGCCACCGCCATGTCCCGGTCGGTCTTAGAGACCTTGAGGTTCGCCCAGAGGGATCCGCCGGCAAAGAGCGGGGCCACGATCTGGGGCGCAAAGCTCCAGGTCCGGGTCCCCGCCCCGAAGAGCCCGGAGAGGTCCGGACTCATGGAGCCTGCCCCGGCGGTCAGGCTGATGCGGGGGAAGAAGGCGGCGCGGGCGGCGCCGATGTTGGCGTTGGCGGCCTTCAGCTGGTACTCGGTCTGCAGGATGTCCGGACGGCGCAGGAGTACCTCCGAGGGCAGGCCGGCGGTGACCTCCCGGGGTTCCCCCACCTTGTCCAGCGCGTCGGCGAGGTGCTCGGGGGGAATCCGGGTGCCCACCAGCAGCTCCAGGGCATTGAGGTCCAGGGCCACCAGGCCGGTGTACCGGGCCACCT
>CAZPUI010000728.1:0-3018 GCA_964589695.1 uncultured Solibacteraceae bacterium
TCCAGGAAATTACACCCCGTACGGACATCACCCCCGTTCCCGGTGCCCCGAGTTTCGTGCTCGGGGTGATCAACCTCCGGGGCATGATCATCCCCGTGCTGGACAGCCGACTTCGCTTCCACCTGCCGGCCCAGGAACCCACCCAGAAGACCCGCATCGTCATCCTGGACCTGGCAGGGCAGCCCACGGGTTTCCAGGTGGACTCGGTGGCCGAAGTGGTCCGGGTGGACGACAACACCATCCGGGAAACCCCGCCCCTGGTGGCTGGGGTGCGCAGCGACTACCTGGCGGGCATGGTCATGGCCGGCTCCCGCCTCATCACCCTCATCGACCTGGATCGGATCCTGGACAGCAAGGAGTTCAGCCAGCGGCACCTGCTCGGTGAAAGCGGCTCCGCCTCCCAGGGCAACCTCGGCACCTCTTCGGGGGTGGAAGAGGCCGTGGTGGACGAGGAGCTGCCCTACATCACCTTTGCCCTGGGTCGGGAATCCTTCGGCATCAGCCTCCAGATCGTGGAGGAAATCATCGAACTTCCCCCCGTCACCAAGGTGCCCGATGCCCCCCCCTATGTCATGGGCGTCATCTGCCTGCGGGACCAGGTTCTGCCCCTGCTGGACCTCATCCAACTCCTGGATGTGGAGGATGTGCAGGGCAGCGCCAGCCGGGACATGATCATCCTCCTCTCCATCGGCGAGGCCAAGTTGGGCATCGCCGTGGATGGCATCCAGGAGATCATCCGTATCAAGGACGACGAGATCCTGCCCCCTCCCCAGACCCTCAGCGAACGGGAGTCCGACCGCCTCGAAGGCATTGTCCTGCGCTCCGACAGGATGGTCAGCCTCCTGCGCATCCTGGATGTGCTTTCAGGAGAAGACCAGCAGAAGCTGGTGGCCATGAGCAGCAGCCTCACCTCCAGGGACGCCAAGGAAACCGTGGTGGAGTCCCATGACCTCCCCCTGGTGGTACTGCGCTTGGGTTCCGAGACCTATGCCCTCCGCTTGCACGAGGTGAGGGAGATCATCATGGTCGGCATGATCACCCCCGTGCCCCGGGCGCCCTCCTTCATCGAGGGCGTGCTGAATCTACGGGGCGAGGTCATGCCTGTCATCGACCTCCGGGACCGGTTTGGCCTGGAACGCCGTCCCCCCACCAACCTCTCACGCATCGTGATTACGGCCATCGCCAAGGTCTGGACGGGTCTCAGCGTGGACTCCGTGGACGAGGTCAAGACGGTGGATGAGCGAAGGCTGGAGGAGCCTCCCCGCTACACCGCCGTGGGCGCCAATGCCTATATCTCCAAGGTGGCCAGGGCCCAGGACGGTGTCATCTTCCTGCTGGACATCCAGCGCCTGCTGTCGGACGTCGAGGGTCAGCAGCTCGAGACCTTCCAGGGCAAGAAGAGGACCTGACCATGAGCGGCTTCATCCTGGACGATCCCAGCTTTTATGAAGATTTTCTCGTCGAAGCGCAGGAGCACTTCGAACTGATCGAACAGAACTTCCTCACCCTGGAAACCCAGCCAGGGGACCTCGACATTCTCAATGCCATCTTCCGGAGTGTGCACACCATCAAAGGTGCGTCGGGTTTCCTGGGACTGACCAAGGTGCAGGCCCTGTCCCACATCGGCGAGAACGTTCTGGATGACCTCAGGAAGGGGCGCATGGCCCTTTCCCCGGCGGTGATGGAACTGCTCTTCGAAACGGCCGATGTGCTGAAGGTGCTTGTGAACGATGTGGGCATCTCCTTGCGCAAGCAGGGCGTCCCCGCCGACCCCGACACCTCCGACCTCATCCAGCGGTTGGAACAGATTCGTGGGGGCGGCAAGGTGGTCAAGCCCACCAAGGCCGCCGACCCCCCCGAGAGCGCGGTCGTCCTCCCCTTCGAGCTCCTGGGGATGGACCGGGTCACCCTGGATGCCGCCGAGGAGACCCTGCGGGAGGGCCACGAAGTCCTGGCGGTGCGGGTGGAGTTGCTGCCCAGTCTGGTCGGCACCCACTTCAACCCCATCTCGATCATCTCCATGGTGGATCTGGTGGGGCGCATGATCGCCAGCTCCAGCCTCATGCGCAACGAAACGGACCTGGACAACTTCGCCGCGGACATCTTCCCCTTCGACCTCCTCCTCCTCATGGAGCCCACGGAGGGCCGGGAGACCATCGAGCAGCTTCTGTCCAAAGTCCAGAACGTCCAATTGCACTACTACGAGCTCACCCCGCGGCCAGGGGTCGCCCCCCATGCCCCCGCGGCCCCCAAACCGGCTCCACCCGCGCCCGTGGTTCCCCCCCCCCCGCCGCCAGTCCCCGTTCCAGTGCCAGCCCCGGCCCCTGCTCCAGCCCCGCCCCCCCCACAGGCTCCCGCCGAACCCAGCCTGCTCGATCCGTCCCAAGGGCTTGGGGATGCTGGCACCAAGCGGATGAACGTGGACAAGGGAACCGAGAAGTCCAGCAATGAAACCATCCGGGTCAGCCAGACCAAGCTGGACAATTTCATGAATACCGTGGCCGAGTTGATCATCAGCAAGACCATGATCAACCACATCCTGGAGCGCTTCGAAGCCGAAGTCACCGAGGGAAGGGCGGCTGATCTCGTGAAGGAACTCCGCAAGGCCGGGGTCTATCTGGACCAGGTGAGCAAGGAGATCCAGGCCTCGGTGCTGGGCATCCGCATGGTGCCCGTGAAGACCATCTTCTCCAAATTCCCTCGCATGCTCAGGGATCTCGCCAAGGCCAGCGGCAAGAAGATCGAGCTGGGCCTGGTGGGCGAGGACACGGAGATCGACAAGAGCCTGATCGAGGAATTGGGCGACCCGCTCATCCACCTGATTCGGAACAGCGCGGACCACGGCATCGAAGCTCCGGAAATTCGCCTCAAGGCCGGCAAACCTGAGACGGGCACGGTCTGGCTCCGGGCCCGGCACGAGGGTGACAGCGTGGTGGTGGAGATCGAGGATGACGGCAAGGGCATCGATCCCGCCGTAATCAGGACCAAAGCCGTCGAGAAGGGCCTGATCCTCGCCGA
>CAZPUI010000729.1:0-3011 GCA_964589695.1 uncultured Solibacteraceae bacterium
AAGACACGGGAGCTTGTCACCTTGCGCGAAGGGGTCAAACCCTTTGTTCCTGGCACCACGGTGGTCCCCTATGCCGGTCGGGTCTTCGACGCCGACGAGGTGGAAGCGGGTGTCGCCTCCATGCTCGATTTCTGGCTCACCCTGGGGGTCGAGGGCGCTGCGCTGGAGAAGGAACTGGCCACCCTCCTGGGCGTGTCCAGAACCCTGCTCGTGAATTCCGGGAGTTCGGCCAACCTCCTGGCCTTTGCGGCCCTGACCAGCCACAAGCTGGGCGAGCGCCGAATCCTGCCCGGGGACGAAGTCATCACGGTGGCGGCCGGCTTCCCCACCACGGTGACACCCATCCTGCAGTGCGGGGCGGTGCCGGTCTTCATCGACAACGATCCCACCACGGGCAATGCGCGCATGGATCGCCTGGAAGATGCCTATGTGGCAGGGCGCACCAAGGCCGTGATGATGGCCCATACCCTTGGGAACCCCTTCGATCTGGAGGAGGTGGTGCGGTTCTGCCAGACCAAGGGACTCTGGCTCATCGAAGACAATTGCGACAGCCTGGGGAGCCTCTACGGGAACCGCCCCACAGGCACCTTCGGCGACCTCTCCACCCAGAGCTTCTACCCTCCCCACCACCTGACCCTGGGGGAGGGGGGCGCGGTGAACATCGTGCGGGAGCCCCTGCTGAAGGTCATCGTGGAAAGCCTTCGGGACTGGGGACGGGACTGCTGGTGCCCATCCGGATGCGACAACACCTGCAAGCGACGCTTCGAGTGGGAACTCGGCGACCTGCCCCAGGGGTACGATCACAAGTACACCTACAGCCACCTGGGCTACAACCTGAAACCCCTGGATCCCCAGGCCGCCATCGGGCGGGCGCAGTTGCGCAAACTGCCTGGCTTCACGGCTCGACGCATCCACAACTGGGAATTCCTGCGCAAGGGGCTGGCCGACCTTGAGGATTGCCTTTCCTTCACGCTGCCCACCCATGCCGAGGCCTGGACCGAATCGGGCTTCCACTGGCAGCCCGGGAAGCCCCAGGTCCATCCCAGTTGGTTCGGGTTCATGATGCTCCTGAAACCGACTTCCCCCTTGAGTCGCACGGGCCTCGCCCAGGCCCTGGACAACGCCAGGATCGGCAACCGCATGCTCTTTGGTGGCAACCTTGTGCGCCAACCCGCCTTCGTGCAGGTCCAGAAGGATACGGGGGGCAAGGGACTCAGGGTCGTGGGCGATCTGAAGGGCGCGGACCGCATCATGAACGACGCCATCTTCGTGGGCACCTACCCGGGGCTGGATGACGCGCGGCTCGAATACATCATCCAGGTGATCCGAAAGGCTCTGGGGCGGTGAACGGCAGCCCCTCGGGACTCCCCCTGGAGGACCTCGACCAGGCCGTAGGCTTGGTCGGGGCCCGCTGGTCCTGCCTGGAGGGCATGGACCTGTTCTTCACGGGAGGTACGGGGTTTGTGGGGGCCTGGATGACCTCCGTGCTCCTGCGGGCCGTGGACCAGGGGCTCCTCCGGGCCCGGGTACGCCTCCTGACCCGCGACCCTGAACGGGTGGCCCACGCACTACCTTGGATTGCAGCCCATCCTTCCGTGGGCCTGGTTCGCGGCGATGTTCTGGGGGAAGGCTGGGACTGCCATGGCTGCACGCACCTCATTGCCGGCGCGGCCCAGGCGAGTGCTGCGCTCCTGGCCAGTGATCCCAGGAAGATGTTCGAGACCCTATTCGACGGTACGCGACGGACCCTGGACCGCGCGCGGGAGGCCTCCGTGGGCAGGGCCCTGCTGCTCAGCTCCGGCGCCGTGCACGGCCCCCAACCCGCGGGGGTTGGCCGGGTGGCCGAAGCTCAGTTCTTTGGACCGGACCCCCTCACCCCCCGCGCGGCCTACGCCGAGGGGAAAAGGGCCGCGGAGCACCTCTTTGCCTTGGAGGCCTCCCGGGGGTTGTCCTTCACGGTGGCGCGGCTATGGGCCTTCGTGGGTCCCCTGCTGCCCCTGGATCAGCACTTCGCGGTGGGCAACTTCCTGGGTGATGTACTGGCCGGTCGTCCCGTTTGCGTCAAAGGCGATGGCACCACGGTGCGTTCGTACCAGCATGCCGCCGAAATGGCGGCATGGTGCTGGGCGATTCTGGCCGAGGGGCGCCCGGGCGCAGCCTATCAGGTGGGCTCGGACGAGGCTGTGAGCCTTCGGGATTTGGCGGCGGCCTGTGCGGCCCTGGGCTCCGCAGGATTCCACATCCTTGGGACGCCCGAGGTTGGACGTCCCAAGGATATCTATGTGCCCGACACCCGTCGGGCGGCCGAGGAGCTCGGACTGCGCAATCAGATCGGGCTGCAGGAGGCCTTGGCCAGGACCTATGCCTGGCATCGGGAGGGGCACCATGGGTGAAGCAAAGAAGGTCCTGGTCACCGGGGGATCCCGGGGCATCGGCCGAGCCATCTGCGAGCGATTCCGCGCCGCGGGATGGGAGGTCTGGGCGCCCACGCGCGCCGAGTTGGACTTGGCGAGTCATGCGTCGGTGGAAGCCTTTTTGGCCCACCACGGGGATCTGGGCGTGCATACGCTGGTGAATAATGCGGGCGAGAACACCGTGCGCCCCTTTGAAGACCTGGCCTATGAGGACTGGGCCCGGATGCAGCATGTCAACCTCAATGCCGCCTTCATGCTCAGCCAACGCGCCGTCGGGTTCATGGCGGGGCAGGGGGGGGTGCGGAGCCATCATTTTTTCGCCTGCTACACGCTTTTCGGCCGCCCCGGCCGAGCCGCCACCACCCCCCCCGAGGCGGGCTTCGAAACGGGGTGGGCGGTACTGGCCAGCGTCGGTTATGGCTTCGGCGGCGGTTTCCGCGGCGAATTCGAAGCGGGTTACCGCGACAACGAGGGCGACGGCTTCACCGTCAGCGGCGCGCCGGTCACCACCTTCTCGCAAGATCTGCAAGAAGCGACGCTGATGCTGAACCTGCTCTACGACATCCCGCTCGGCGAGCGCTTCAAGATTTCGCTCGG
>CAZPUI010000730.1:0-3003 GCA_964589695.1 uncultured Solibacteraceae bacterium
GCACCTCGGGCTCCATGACCCAGTTCTCCATGATCTGGCTGGGCAGTTCCACGAAGTCCCGTGGGGCGCCGCCCAGGGCTCGGTACTGGCCCGCGTAGAAGAGCCCATGCAGGGCATGGCCGAACTCGTGGAAGAGGGTGCGGACCTCGTCGGAGGTGAGCAGGGCGGGCTTGTCCCCGGTGGGCCGGGTGAAGTTGCACACATTGGTGGAGATGGGCAGGATCTTGCGTCCCTCCTGGGAGGGCCGGAGGCTGCCGCACCATGCGCCGCCCCGCTTGCCGGGCCGAGGATGGTAGTCCACGTAGAGGATGCCCACCTGGCGTCCATCCTTCTCCTTGACCTCGAACACCTTCACCTCCGCGTGGTAGGTGGGCATGTCCTTCAGCTCATGGAAGGTGACCCCGTAGAGCTTGGTGGCCACATGGAAGGCTCCGTCCCGCACCTTGTCGATGGCGAAGTAGGGCTTGAGTTCGGCTTCATCCAGGTCGAACTTGGCCTTCTTGACCTTTTCCTCGTAGTAGCGCCAGTCCCAGGCCTGGAGCTTCTGGCCGGGCAGCTCCTTGTCCATCATGGCCTGCAGGTCCGCGCGCTCCGCCTTGGCCTTGGCCAGGGCGGGCTTCCAGAGCTGTTCCAGCAGGCCGTAGACACCTTCGGGGGTCTTGGCCATGTTTTCTTCCAGGATGTAGTTGGCCCAGGTCTTGTGGCCCAGAAGGTTGGCCTTCTCCACACGCAGGGCCGCGATGCGGCTGGCCAGGGCCTTGGTGTCGGTCTCGCCCGTCTGGCAGCGCTCCGTGTAGGCCGTCAGAATCTGGCGGCGCAGTTCCCGGTTGTCCGCGTACTGGAGGAAGGGCCAGATGCTGGGGCCATCCAGGGTGAAGAGCCACTTGCCCGACAGGCCGGCCTTGGCGGCGGCCTGGGCAGCCGCGGAGCGCTCACCCTCGGGCAGGCCCGCCAGATCTTCAACCTTCTCCACCACCAGACGGTAGTCCTTGGTGGCCTTCAGCATGCGGTCCCCGAACTGCACCCCCAGCTTGGAAAGCTCGCCATTGATGCCCCGCATCTTGGCCTTCTGTTCAGGAGTCAGGTTGGCCCCGGCCCGCACAAAGCCCTTGTAGCGAGTCTCCAGCAGACGCATCTGCTCGGGATTCAGCTTTTCCTTGTCCCGGTTGTCCCACACCGCTTTGACCCGCAACCAGAGCTTCTCGTTCAGGCTGATATCGTCGCTGTGGGCTGCAGAGAGGGGCGCAAGTTCCCGATTGATGGCCTGGAGTTTGGGATTCGTCTCAGCCCCGGAGAGGGTCCCGAAGACCAAGCCCACCCTGGACATGAACTGTCCCGAACGATCCAAGGCGGCCACCGTATTCTGGAAGGTGGGTTTCTCCTTGGAGTCCACAATCGCCGCGATCTCGGCCTTGTGGCGGGCCATGCCCTCCTTGAAGGCCGGGAGGAAATGCTCCTCCTTGATCTGGGCGAAGGGAGGCACTCCGTGGGGGGTCTTCCATTCCTGGAAGAAGGGATTGGCCGCCTGGGCCGGATCCTGGGCCACCACAGTCACCGCAGCCAGGGACGTGAGAAGGAAGGGAATGCGCATGGGAACCTCACAGGAGAATGTCCGATTGCATCAGGATACGAGGTTTCGGAGAACCAAGGTCCACGGGGACCTCGAGACGGCCTTGTTTTTGGATACCCCTTGCGTCGCCATCTGTACCCCCTCCCAACGACTGATCTGTTCCTTCCCAGGGCAACCCCAAACCCGCACCATTGGTGTTTCCTAGGGTGCTGCAGCCCGTACCACCCGGAACGTCCGTCGTGCCTGTACCTTCGCAGGTCCCACGGGTGTTCGATCCCGTTCAATTTTGGAGCCATGCATGCAACGAACCATCCTTCAGGCCCTGACCGCCCTGCTACTGGCAGCCCCCGCGGGCGCACAGACCCTCCGCTACGGCGTGGGGTTGACCACCACCCACGGCGCAGCGGGTCTCAAGGAGACCACAAGCTCGGGAAGCCTGGGATTGGCCCTTTCCATCGACCTTGCCTGGGGCGGGCATGTCCTCCGTCCCCGTGTGGATTACGTGCGATTCCGAGAAAAGCATGAAACGAAATCTGGGACCTTCGAAAGCATCGCGTTCAGTGGATGGGCTCGGTACCAGGTCTCCAACCGAAGCATCGGCGTCGACTACGCCTACTACCCTGCCGGGAGGCAGGAGGGCTGGAGCCTCCTCGGCGGGGTGTCGCGAATCCGCTATGACTTCAAGGTATCGGGTGAGGTCACCGTCGACTCCGACTTCTACTCCGGAACCAGTACCATTCGTGAATCAGATTCAGCCCACCCCGAATGGGCCCCCGTGTTCGGGGCAGGCTACGACTGGCGTCGAAACTGGAGCGCCAACCTGCGGGGGATGACCCTGAAGATTGGCGTAGGGGATGAGCCCAAGGTTCGCCTGACCACCGACCAGGCTGGGGTTCGGTATCCGTTCTTGACCGTCCCCAGTTCAATACCCCGCTTCTCCAGCAGGGGCTTGACGCTGGGATCGGCACCCCGGAATTTCCGGTACATGGTGGCGGCATCATCGGCCCCCCCGCGGCTCAGGACTTCACGCCTGAATGCCGCGGCCGTGGCCGGATGGAAGATGTCCCCCTTCTCCTTGAAGGCGGCGAAGGCATCCGCATCCAGGACCGCGCTCCACAGGTAGCTGTAGTAGCCCGCCGCGTACTCCCCAGCGCTGTGGGCGAAATAGGGTGTCCGGTACCGGGGCAGGATTTCGGGAATGAGCCCCATCTTGGCGAGGCTCGCCTTCTCGAAGGCCTCGGCCTCCTGGGGCACCGTGGTGGTGAGGCTGTGCCAGTCCATATCCAGGAGGGCGGCGGCGGTGAATTCCGTGGTGAGGAACCCCTGGTTGAAGGTCCCGGCCCGTCGCATCTTGTCCATCAGGGCCTGGGGCAGGACTTCCCCGGTCTTGTAGTGCCGGGCATAGACCTTGAGCACCTCAGGCTCGTCCGCCC
>CAZPUI010000731.1:0-2999 GCA_964589695.1 uncultured Solibacteraceae bacterium
CCAAGACTGCACCGTTTCATTCTCCCCGGGTCGCCCACGGGCGGTGGTAGGACTGCCATGAAAGTGCCACGGGAGACATGCAGGTGCGCCTGGTTTGCCTGGCACTTTCATGGCCCGTGGTGGCCCCGAGGGGTTACAGGGGCAAATTACGCAGCCCCCAAGCGAGTTGAGCAACTTCCCCGGTGGGTCGAGGAAAAGCTACTTGTTTGCGGTCGTAACATGTTTAGTTCAAAATTTTGGTTGACGCATACACACACACTGGTTCATCGTTTTTCGAAAACGTGCTACATCACCATCCATAGGTTTGATAGACGGCCAATCGCCTCCATGTGAGGGCACATGAGTCGCGATGAATAAATTAATTCATGCTTTCATGCTGCTTGCATCCTTTGGGATTTTGGATGCTAGAGAGGTTTCCAGCTGTTCCAAAACCTATGGCGAATACCCCAATCAGTGGACTCTTTGCGTATGGCATGAAGGCGGAGTTAATATTTTATGGACCAGGGTGGATTTTGAGGAACACGAGCGACAAAAGAAGGTGGCTGAATTCGAGGCGGCACAATTTTGTGCAAATTACTGATTTCACATGAAATGGATGACCCTTTGCGCGCAATGAGGTTGCTACTAAGCTGCAGGCTCCTTGTGGCCCTGGCCATGGGGAGCCTGCTTCCAGGCCAAGTCCCAAAATCGGAGCAGGTCCAGGAAAATCCCAAACTGCCTAGCATCGCCACAACTCCCCTCCATATGGTGGCTAGAAGTGGCATGGCACAAACCTGGGACGGCCAGCAGCTGATATTGGATGCCTCCTGGGTGGATCAAAAACTGCACGTTATGACCAAGACCCGGCCAGGCATTCGTCGCACCAGCTTTGAAATTCCCAAAGGGTTCAAATTGGTAACAGCCAGTGAAGGAGTCTACCTGGCAGCTTGCCAACGACCCACCGAGGGCAATCGTTTCGTTGGCGAAATCTGGGAATCCCAGGGTGCGGCGTGGAAAAAGGTATTCTATAAAAAGGAAACAAT
The DNA here is from genome assembly GCA_964589695.1 of uncultured Solibacteraceae bacterium. Classification (GTDB taxonomy): domain Bacteria; phylum Acidobacteriota; class Holophagae; order Holophagales; family Holophagaceae; genus CAZPUI01. Next base: position 1,023 of record CAZPUI010000731.1, read on the forward strand.
GTTTGGCGTTTTCCAGCCTCTCGATCATGGGAAGTACCTTGCGTCCTCCTTCGAGGGGTTTTTTCTGGGTGATCAGGGCAGCAGTTTCGCGATCCTGAAACCTGGATCCGATGGACAGCTGGAAGTGGATGAATTGGTCGATCTTGGAACCGAAACCCTCAAGGACCCGCTGTCCAAGATGGCGCTACCCAAGGCGATGATGCTCAGACTGAGCAAGCTCTGGAAGCCCATGGCCGGGGACCTCATCCTGCCCTGGACCTATCGAAGCGGTGACCACATCTCCGTCTTCCTGAAGCGTATGGGGGTGGTGCTGGTCTTCAGTGGAACCCATGGTCGCTTGCGGCGCAAGGTTCCGCTCTACGGTAGTCTCCTGGACCCCAAGCTGCAGGACATGCCGAAGGAACCGGCCTTCCTCCATGCTCAGCCCCTGCCGGACGGCGATATCTTCCTGGCCACCCGGACGGAGGACGCCGTGCTGGCGGCCCAGTCGGCCTATTTCGAAGGTCTCAACAAGGGCTACACCCAGCCCGGTGCCCATCGCCAGAAGATCATGGCGGAGGCCTCCAACAACCTGCTGGGGGCCTACGGGGATATCCATTACTGCACCTTTGATCCGGCCCAGGGCAAGTTCACGGAGACCTTCAAGCCTGAGGGGCTCCCCTCCCGACTCGGTTCGGCCGAAGGCCTCAAGAGCTTTGGTTTCTTCGTGAACCTGGAGGGCAAGATCGTGCCGAACAACCCCTTCGGCATCAAACCGCCTGCGGAGAAGCCCCAGGCGCTGGTCAAGCCGAAGGTGCCTCAAAACTGAGGGTCGCCGCTCCCAGGTCAGGGGGGAGGGGTCCTGGCACGAGGCTCCAGCGCAGGCGAAGGATTCGAACGCCCCGAGCGCCCAACCTAATCCCAGCACACCCCTCGCACGGCGGCCGAGAAACATCCCTTCCATCCTTGATCAATATCATGCGCTCTTGCCTGGGTGAAGCTTTGCCTGTGGTGCCCGGCGACAATTACTCCTGTGCATCGGTGAAAACTACACCAGGGCGTCTGGAGTAGCGCCGAACCGGTACCGTAGCGATCAACAGCCCGTCAGGCCCCGCGGTCGGGCGTCCTGAAGGGGTTCCGGGTAGCTTTCTTAAGATTTTTACTTTTTGGTTAAGAACATTAAATGCAATACTTAGGAACCTATTCATGGCTTCAGGCATGGAAGAGTTTTAACCCCGGGTCCTTGCTGCCAAGACCCGTCTTCCATGGAGAACCCAAGATGGCGCGATACACCCCCACGCTCCTCTTCTGCCTACTGCTGCCCCTCTCGGCCCAGGAAAAGCCTGGATTCGGGGTCCACGCCGCCCTCGAACAACCCCTCACGGGACTCCGAAGGGTCGCCAAGGATTTGTCTGGATACTCCTTGGGCGTCCACGCCACCTGGAGACTCACGGACCACTTGACCCTGAGACCCCAACTTAGCTACGCCCGCTTCGATTCCAAGCCGCGGAACTTCACCTCGTATAACTCCTGGGATGGCACCACCTGGCTCGGCCACGAGGAACACTCCACCTCCAAGCTCTCCCTGGGTGCAGATGCCTTGCTCCATCTCCGAAGGGATGGGTTGGGGTTCTATCTGGTTTCAGGGGTGGCCCTGGATCATTGGATGCAGTCCTTGGAGTCGAGTGGGCTTGGCCCCATCGATGGGACGAACTCGCCCAAGCCTTGGAACTACACCAGAAAGGAGAACTGGCAGGGCCTGGCGCTCTCGGTGGGCGCAGGCTACCAGTTCAACCGAGCCTGGGGGGCGGAAATGAAGTACACCACCTCGTCGGGCCCGAGCACCCTTGGGAGCGCCTACAACTCCGTGCAGATCGGGACCACCTTCCGCTTCAAGTGATCAATCACCCGTTTGGATCCGATCCACCAGTTCCTGCACCGTGGGAATGAACCCTCCGGCATAGAAAGGATCCGTGGCGAAGCGGTGGGCGTGGTGTC
>CAZPUI010000732.1:0-2995 GCA_964589695.1 uncultured Solibacteraceae bacterium
TGAAGGGCGTGTCCAACCTGGTGCTCAGGGCCGGGGCCGTCGCTGGAAAGGACCGGGATGGCGAGCAGCGTAAGGTGGTGGTCCAGTCCCCGGCGGTGCCCTCCCGCATCCAGGAAAGTCGCGTGCTCACGGGCCCGCCCCAGGCCTGGCAGATCGCCATTCCCGAGTGGGCGGCGTCCGAGGCCAGGCTCAGCTTCTTCGGGCTGAGCGGCAACCTGGAGCAACTGGCGGCCCCCAGCTTGCGAACCCTGATCCGCTACCCCTACGGCTGCGTGGAACAGACCCTCTCCAGCTTCTGGCCCAACCTCCTGGTGGCCCAGCTGGTGAAGGCCAAGCTCCTCCCACCCTTGAAGGGCGAGGACTTCCAGAACCTGGACAAGAACATCCAGCAGGGGGTGGAGCGGGTCTACGGCTACCAGCAGGAAAACGGCGGTTGGGGGTGGTACGCGCCCCAGGACTTCGGCGGCACCGCCAATCCCCACACCACGGGCTACGCCCTGATGGCCCTGGCCTCCATGAAGCGCCTGGGCTACACCGTGGACGAAAGGCGCCTGGAACGGGCTTTCGGCGCGACCCGCAGCCTCCTGGAGCAGCGGATGCGCGCGAACCAGGATCCCCGGAGCCGGGGGGACGCGGCCTTCCTGGTCGCCTGCCTGGCGGAGGCCGGTGCCCCCTCCCCCCTTCAGGACGAGGTCTTCAGCCAGATCCTGGGGGGGCGCTGGCCCGGCACCACCGTACTCAGCCTGGGGACCCTCGCCGCCCTGAGGGCCCACCATCCCAAGGTTCCAGAGCTTCTGGAGGCCCTGGAACGCGCCGTGCGCCTGGAGGGCGACCTGGCCCGCTGGGAGGGGGAGGATGCCTACGCCCACGGCTACCTGGCCGGGGACCTGGTGTCCACCACCACGGCCCTGAGGGCCCTCTGCCTGGGACGGCCCACGTCCCCCCTCCTCCCCAAGGCCGAGGCCTTTCTGGCCTCCCGCTTCGAGGGCCAGGGATGGAATGCCACCTGGATCACCGCCCAGATCATCGCCCTGCTCCCGGACCTGGCCAAGGTCCGCCCCATCCGCTGGACCGGCGCTCCGCTGCGGGTCAAGGTGGACGGCGGCCCTGCCTTAGACATCTCCGAACCCGCGCACCTGCCCGCGCAGGCTGGTCAGGTGCTGAACCTGATGGCGGAGGGCAAGGGCCTGCTGGTGACCGTGGTGGGGGGCGGCACCACCCTGCCCATGCGCTCCCCCCAGGCCAAGGACCTGGTGCTGCGCACCTCGCGCACCCTCCAGCGCCTGGTACCCCCCACCACTGGCGGCAAGGGGTGGACCCTGCGGCCCTTCGAAGGGGATCTGAAACTGAATGACGAACTCTGGATGGAAGTGGAGGTGGCCGCCAACCAGTGGATCAGCTATGGACTGGTGGAGGTTCCCGTGCCCGCGGGCTTCGAGGCCACCACGGACCATGGGGATTTCGTGCTCGAAGGGAAGGCCCAGGGCGAGGAACCCTCGCAATACCGGGTGGAACCCCACCCTGGCAAGGTGGCCTTCATGCTCTACCACCTGGGACCCAGACAGCCCCTGCGCCTCAAGGTCCGCCTCCGGGCCAAGGTGGAGGGTCGCTACACCCTGCGCCCCGTGGTGTTCAGCCTCATGGGGGACGAGGGCCAGTGGAGCTGCACGGAGCCGCGGGTGATCAGGATCCAGTGAATTTTCGTTGGGTCGAAGCTCTCGGCGGCGCCATGCTGGATTTCCCAATCCCCATCAGAGGTGGCCCCCATGCGATCCCTGGTACTGCTGGTTTTCACATTGCTGGCCTGCGGCCTCCAAGCCCAGGAGGATGCCTCCCGGTACTTCCGGGTCAAGGCCTGGCGCCTGACGGGGACCTGGCTCTACACCAAGAACGACCATAAGGTGGTGGTGGTGGGGGATGAGACGCGGACCGATGCGTACCATGCGGATGTCTCGGCCCAGGCCCAGTTCAAGGTGGTCCAGACCCGGTCCCACTCCAGCCGCCACTACCATTGGCGCCTGGAAAAGGGCTTCGTGCATAAGAGGGTGTAGCCGAAAAAGGACAGGCCCGCGACGGAGGTCAGCCGCGTGATCCGACAAGGCGAGCGGCGAAAGGGGATGTGGTTCATCCTCTGAGCCGCTCAACACAGTCGGGCGCGCGGCTGGCCCCGTCCCTTCGGGCTGGGGCGGCAGGCTTCGCCTGGCGTTGTCGAAGGCCCTTGCCATGGAACCACCATGCCTGCGGGCCTTCTCCTAGCCATGCTTGCCTGCCGACCCAGCGCGGGCCTGTCCTTTTTCGGCTACACCCTCTATGGCCACCGTGAGCATCAAGGTGGTGGACTACCGGCACCGGAAACTCAAGCACGGACCCGAGTCTTGGACCAAGCGGGAGGTGCTGCTCCAGGGGGGGGCCACCGAGGGCGAGGCCAGGGTGAACATCGAACCCAGCACCCGGGAATGCCGGGTGGTGGCGGGCCTCACCACCCTCCCTGGGACGGTGCGCAACACGGACAGCAAAGGCAACACCCTGGAGCACGAGGCCGCCTTCGCCTTTGGCTCCGGCATCAGCGATGCCCTGGGAACCGCCCAGGGCACCTCCTTCGGCGGCCAGGACATCCACGGCGTCTTCAGCTATCCCCTGGACCTCAAGGAAACCCCCCAGATCCACTTCACATGGAAGCTCTCCCCCTGGGAGGAGGATCCGGAAGGGGAGGCCACCTTCGACCTGGTGGACCAGGATTGGCTTCCGGAGGTGGATCGCACCTGTGGACTCAAAATCCAATGGAAGGGCAAGGCGGAGCGGGTCAAGGTCATCCTCAGTGCCATCTCCCGGGAGCCCGGAACCTGCCTCAACAGCGTGTCCCGGGAGGAGGACGAGGACCTGGTGATCGAAAACCAGGGCCGTTGGCATGTCCTGAAGGAAGGGAGTCGGGACAGCCTGAGAGCTTATCCGTAAATAGGTCGGGCGCCGCGCTGGGGGTGCCGGGCGAGTCAGG
>CAZPUI010000733.1:0-2994 GCA_964589695.1 uncultured Solibacteraceae bacterium
GCAGTTCCCGGGGATCGAAGTCCCGGAGATCCACGCCATCCAGGGTGAGCCTGCCGACCGTGGGATCGAAGAAACGGGGCACCAGGTTCACCAGCGTCGTCTTGCCCGCTCCCGACCCCCCCACCAGGGCCACGGTCTCACCCCGCCGGACCTCGAGGTCGATGCCCCGCAGCACTGGGTCCACCCCGTTGTAGCTGAAGTGGACGCCCTCGAAGCGCAGGGTCTGGGGATTGGCGGGCACGGGTGCGGGGTGGTCCGGAACGAGCAGCTCGGACCTTCGGTCCAGGACGCCGTAGACGCGATCCAGGCTGGCCTGGGCCACTTGGACATCGTTGTTCAACTTGGTCAGGCGGCGGATGGGGTCGTAGAAATTGAAGATCACGATGAGGTAGGCGAAGAAGGTATCACCTTGGATCCTCCCGGCCTGGATCTGAAGGGTGGCGTACACCAGCAACCCACCGATGAGCAGCCCACCCACGATCTCCATCAAGGGATGGGACAGGGCCGAGGTTCGGGCACTCTTCATCCCCAGGCGAAAGAGCTCCTGGTTGAGGCCATGGAAGCGTCCCACTTCGTAGTCTTCCCGGGCAAAGCCGATGACCACCCGGATGTTGCTGAAGGCCTCCTTCATGCGCTGCAGCAGGCGGCTGGAGGCCTCCATGTTCCGGTGGTTGATGCGGCGGATCCTCCGGCTGAGGCGCTGGATGGGCAGCACCACCAGGGGCAGGCCTATGAAAATCACCAGGGTCACCCGCCAGTTCATGGTGAGGGCCGTGACGAGGAGCCCCGCGGCCAGCATGACCTCCTGGACGGCCAGGGCGAGTTGGTTGGACGCGATGCCCTGGACGGCACCCACATCGCTGATGCACCGCGTGATCAGTTCTCCCACGGGATGCGTGTGGAAGTAGGCCGGCTCCTGCTCGAGGATATGGCCGAAGAGCCGGGCTCGTAGGGCCTGGGTGGCCTTCAATCCGGAGCGGACCATGAGCATGGTGCCGCTGTAGGTGAAGAGACCCTTGAGGATGAAGATCAGGAGGATGAGGGCCGGGATGAAATAGGCGTCCTGGGTGAACAGGGAGCCCGAGGGCAGTTGGGCCACCAGCCAATCCTTGGCCCGGTCCGCCACATCCAGGGATGGGACGACCTTGGCGGACTCCAGGACCTGGGTGGCCTGGTGCTGCACCCCCAGGTTCCTGAACACGAACTTGAGGCAGAAGAGCACGGCGCCCTGGCAGAGTCCGGCAAGGAGCATGGCGAAGGAACCCAGGGCGATGAGTCCCAGGTTGGCCCTCAGATGGTCCCGGTAGAAACGCAGTAGGTATCCCATGTCCTCAAGGTTATCCCGGAACCCGGGCAAACCCTTGGGACCACGACCCCACCGGTACCAGGGGCATTCTGGATGGCGGCTATTCCACCGTCACCGTGATCATCGACTTCCCGTCATCCACGGAAAAGAGCAGCGTCCCCTTGGGACTGTTGAGGATCTGGGTGGACAGGTTGTCCAGGTCCAGACCCTTCTTCTTGATCTGTCTCACATGCTCGTCCGTAAGGTAGTTGGTCACGGCCCGGGCAAGGGCGATGGACAGGCGCATGGTGACCATGTCCTTCTTGCCGGGCTCCTTGATGTTGAGTACCAGGAAGCGGCCTCCACCCGGGGAGCGGGGCGTTTCGGGTTTCTGGCCCAGGCTGATCAAGGCCATGGTGCAGCGATCGGCATAGTTGGGCAGGGAGGCACCGGCCTGGAGTGCCGGAATACCGCGCTTGTCGGCGACCTTGGCGAGCTGCAGGGCTGCGTTGACCCTGACCTCGATATCGCCGTCCTCCAGAGCGTTCTGCAGTCCGGTGGAGGCCTCGGGGTTCTGCAGTTGGCGAATGCCCCAGCATGCGATGCGGCTCAGTTTGGCTTCCTTCCCCAGCATCCGCTGGTCGGGATGGGAGATCAGGAAATCCGTGTAGGCGGTGGCGGCCTCGTCCCAACGCTGATCCCTCTCCAGGGTCCAGGCCAGGTAGAAGCGGGCCTGGGGGGCCCGGTCGGAAGTGCCGTGCTCGGCGATGACCTTCCGGTAGAGGGCGGCAGCCTGGAACCAGCGCTGGGCATAGCGGAGCTGCTGCGCCTCGCGCATCAGGACGTCCAGCGGCCCCTCCTTCACGAGGGATCGGGACTGGGGCTCCTCGGCGCGTGCCGGGGTGACGAAGCCCAAGGCGCCCAGCGCGATCAAGAGGACAAGGGGCAGCATCAGGATGAACTCCTCGCCAGCAGCTTGCGCAGGCGCTCCACTTCTTCGGACAGGTTCTGGTTCTTGGCCAGGCTTCGAAGCTGTTGGACCCTTTCGGGGGTCATGCAGCCGTCCTCGAGGGTCAGTTCCTGGAGCCAGTCGTGGAGTCCCCGGATGATGTCAGCGTGGGCCCCTGTGGGGTTATCGGCGTAGAGCTGGCGGCTGATTTCGCGGAGGTCCAGCGCGAAATTGCGCTCCGTGGTGCGGTCCTGGTGGTTTCGATCCTCCCCGCACAACGGCGGGTTCTTTTCGAAATCCCGAAGCAGGGAGGCGTACTGGGAGAGGTAGGTGTCCCAGAGGCGGACCTGCTGCCGCTTGACGGCATCGGCGTTGTAGCGATCGACATCCAGGCGCTGGGCCTTCTCGTGCTGGGCGCGGTTGTAGGCGTAAACCGAAGGCACCAGGGCCAGGAAGACGGCGGCTGCGGCGCCCAGCCAGGGCTGGCGATACCAGGGCCGGTGGAGGCTCTTCTGGAGTGCCGCATCGAGGTCATCCGCATGGGCTTCAAGGCCCAGGTGGAGTTCCAGCAGCTCGGCGAGCTCCGCTTGAAGTTCGGGATCGTCCGGCCACTGCTCGGGGTGCTCGAGGAGGTCGAATTTTTGTTCGTCGCTGAGGTTCATGGGGCGTGTCTCGGAGGTCATGCGGTTCCCTCCATGTTCTTTCTGAGTTTGGCAAGACTCTGGAAGAGGGTGGCTTTCACGGTGCCCTCGGCGCAGCC
>CAZPUI010000734.1:0-2993 GCA_964589695.1 uncultured Solibacteraceae bacterium
CCCCGGTGTGGAAGGGTTGCGCTTCACCACCAGCCACCCCATGAACTTCACCCAGGAATTGGCGCGGGAGATCGTGGAAAACCCCAAGGTTGCGCCCTTCCTGCACCTTCCCCTCCAGAGCGGGAGCGACAAGATCCTCCGGCGCATGCGGCGGGACTACACCTATGCGGACTACCTTGAACGGCTGGGTTACCTTGGCGAAGGAAGGGCGCGGATTCACCTCTCCACGGATCTCATCGTGGGATTCCCGGAGGAGACGGAGGCCGACTTCGAGGACACCCTAAGGGCGTTGGAGGAGGTGCGTTTCGAGGCCAGTTTCAGCTTCCTCTACAGCCCGAGGCCCCATACACCAGCCCTGCGGTACAAGGACACCGTGCCCCATCCGGTGGCCCTCGCCCGCCTCAACCGGCTCCAGGCCCGCCAGACGGAGTTGACCCTGGAGGCCCACCGACGCTTCCTGGGGCGGACTGTGGAGGTGCGCATCGAAAGCCACGGGCCCACGGAGGAAGGCCACTGGATGGCCCGCACTGGGGAGTGGGTGAACGTCCATCTGGACGGTGGGACCGAGGCTTTGCCCTTCGGGCAGCGGGTTCAGGCCCATATCACCGAGGCTGGTCCCCACTGGATCAAGGGGGCGGTTCAGCCCAGCATGTCCTGAAGGGCGGCCTCCGCCGAAGGGAATCGGAAGGTGAACCCAAGGGCCATGGCCCGTTGGGGCTGGACATAGGCTCCCTGGAGGAGAAGGGCCTCCGCCATGCTGCCTAAGACGAGCTTCAGGGCCGACCGGCTGAGGAAGGCGGGTACCGGGAGGATGGGGCGTTTGAGAACCCGACCGAGATGCCGGGTGAACTCGCCCTGGGACAGCGGCTCCGGGGAGGTGGCATTGATGGGGCCCCGGTAGGCCTCCTGGTCCAGGATCTCCCCCACGAGACGGACCAGATCCTGCCCATGGATCCAGCTCAGTCCCTGGAGACCATCCCCCAGTTTGCTGCCCAAGAAGGCCCTGACTGGGGCGGCCATGCGGGGGAGGGCGCCCCCTTCCCGGGCCAGGACCACCCCGAGGCGGAGGTACACCACCCGGAGCCCCAGGGCCTCCGCCCGGGCGGCCTCCCCCTCCCAGGCCTGGCAGACGTGGGCCAGGAAATCGTGGCCGGGGTCTGCGGATTCATCCACGGGTTCGGTGGATCGGGGGCCGTAAAAACCCACGGCGCTGGCGCTCACCAGCACCTTGGGTCGCACTGCCACGCGTCCCAAGGCCTCCACCAGGCGTCGGGTGGACTGGAGTCGACTCTGGAGGATGGCTGTCCTGCGGGCTTCGGTCCAGCGGCCCGAGGCGATGTTTTCACCTGCGAGATGGATGACGGCCTGGGCACCCTCCAGGACTTCTTCCAGGTGTTCCCACCCGACACGCCCCGGGCCTTTGCCCCCTCGCCCCACCTGGCACACGCTCCAACCGAGCCCCTTGAGCCAGGGGATCAGCAGCGTTCCCACCAGCCCCGAGGCTCCGGTGATCACAAGGCTTTTCTGGGGATGCTCGGACATGGGGGGCTCCCTTCATGGGATGCCCGTGTCAGTGCTCCCGTCCCTGATGGGTCAGGATGACGCTGCACGCGGGTCGGGGACCCAGCAATTCGGCCAGGAGCAGGTCCAGACCCACTTTGAGGGCATTCTGAAGGGCCGATTCCCGGTCGCAGGCCCCACCAGGGGAAGACTCGCCCTGGAGCATGGCCAGGGCCTCCAGGCGCATCAGGGTGGGGTAATCGAGGTCGATGTTCACGGGGGCCACGCGCTCAAAGTTCATGGCGTCCTCTCGGTGGGTCGGGGATTGCTACGGGGTGCGGGGGGCTGCGCTTAGGTGTCGTGACGAAACGAGCCTGCCCTTGGGATCGGTGACTCAAGGTTCCAGGCCCCGGGAACTGGATCGCAAGGGCAGGGGTTATCAGGGACCGTGGCCTAGGGGCATGGACCTGTTGATCGACACGGGGTTGAAGGACCTGAAGGAAAAAAGGGGGCCCGAAGGCCCCCTTTTGCACAACGTCCTTCCGACTATTTCTTGGCGGGCTTCGCTTCGGCTTTGGGTTCAGCCTTGGCTTCGGCCTTGGGTTCCGCCTTCTTGACGCTCACGATGACCGGCGTCTCCTTCACCTTGACGATCTTGAAGGGGGCACCCGGCTTGATGGCGATTTCGGCCCGGCGGTTCTTGGCGCGGTTTTCGTTGGAGGTGTCAGGCACGGCGGGTTCATCCCAAGCCTTGCCGGAAACCTGGCTTTCCTCGATGACAATGCCTTCGACCTTCAGGGCATCCGCCACGCTCTTGGCGCGACGCAGGCTGAGACGCTCGTTGTAGGCCCTGGGGCCGCTCTTGTCCGTGTGGCCAGTGACCAGGAGCTCCTTGGGTTCCACCATGCCCTTGTTCGCCTTGGCCCATTCCTTTACCACGGACAGGGCCTTCTTGCCCTTGTCGTGCTTGTTGAGGCCGAAGTGAACCACCAGTCCATCGATCTCCTTGACGGTGGGAACGGGCTTGGAGGCCGTTTCCGCGGTGGTGGCTCGGGTGGTGACAGGCTCAACCTTGGGTGGCGGAGGCGGCGGGGGCGGGGGTGGTGCCACCGGCTTGGTCTCGACCTTCGGAGCTGGAGGCGGGGGCGGCGGCGGAGGTGGCGGAGCCACCACACCACAGGGCTTGCTGAAGTCGCCGAAGCGGATGCCCAGGGCCAGGGTCAGCTGTCCCATGGGGAAATGCCCCTTGGTGAGGCTCTCGGTGGAGGGGTACCGGGAGGCAGGGCCTGCGGGGTACTGCCCGGTCAGGATGGTGTAGTCCTGGTAGTAGTTCAGGGGGTTGGCCTGGGGCTTTCCGAAGGGAACGGCGCCTTCCAGGGCCAGGAAGACCGTCTTCTGGCCTTCGAGGGGGAAGTTGTAGCGGGCCACACCGCGCACCCAACCGCGCCAGGTGACATCCTTGGTGTCCGTGCCTGCGCCGCCACTGGCGAGCA
>CAZPUI010000735.1:0-2991 GCA_964589695.1 uncultured Solibacteraceae bacterium
CCCACCCTGGGTGCGCAGCAGGTCCACCACCCGCCCGTCCCCGAGCAGCTTGTCCCGGGGATCCATGCACTCCGGCAGGCCATCGGAGCAGAGGAGCACGGTGTCGCCGGGGGCGAGTCGCAGGCGCTGCTCCTGGTAGGGGAAGTTCCGCAGCTGGCCCAGGGGTGGCCCACTGGTCCGGTGGGTCGCTACCCCACCCGCATGGCGATGGAGGAGGGGGGGCATGCCTGCGTTGGCAAAGACCAGCTGGTCCCCATCCAGGCGCGCCACCAGAAGGGCCATGGCCATGCGTGGCATCCCCAGGCTGCGGACCCCTTGGTGGAGGTGGTTCAGGGCCTCCACCAACCCGACGCCCACGGGCAGCGTGTGGAAGAGGGCCTTCACCGCCGTCACCATAAGGCCGGCCTGGAGGCCATGACCCGTGGCATCCCCGAAGGCCAGCCACAGGGTTCCATCCCCTGCCGTCCGGTGGTCATACATGTCCCCGCCCACTTCCGTGGCCGTGCTCAGGTGATGGGCGAAGGTGATGCCGCAGCAGGCAGGGGGGACCCGGGGCAGCATGGAGAGCTGCAACTGGCGGGCCTCTTCCAGCTCCTGGGTCTTGCGGGCATGATCGGCCTCCTGCAGGCGCAGGGCCATGGCCTCCAGTTCCCCCCTGGCCCGGGCGCGCTCGGACTCCACCAGGCTGGCGGTGGTGTAGAGCCCCGTCATGATGGAGGTGATGGTGAGTCCAATGAGGAAGGTGATGAGGGCCACGTCCAGGCGGGCCAGGAGGTTCAACCCCGTACCAAGGCGAATCAATCCAGTGGCCAAGATGAGGAGCGCCACGTAGAGCAGCAGGATGCGCCCCAGGCTCAGGAGGGCCTGCCGGAATGCGGATGTCCCTTCCCTTGGCCGCACGACAAACCAGGGACTGAATCCCACGAATCCCCCCCACATCACGACGAAAAACACCGAGGCGATGATGAGGGTCGGCCACAGATCCCGAGCCAATCCCAGGCTCCTGAACAGGAGGCCAAGGAGGAGGCCTAGCAGCATCCCCATGCCCAGGGCCTTGATCAGGATCTTGAGGACCTTGCGCAGGGATTCCATGGGCCCAGCATGCCAGAAGCCGGTCCCCCCGGATTGAAGTACCCTTTTGCCCAGGTGATCCCCATGAACTCCGACTGGAAACGCTTTGCCCTCCGTTTCGTGCTTCCTGCGGCGGCGGCGGTGGCCCTGTTCGTCACGGCCCTTTTCGGGGTCTTCATCCCGGCCTTCGAGCAGACGGTGCTGGAGCGCAAGCGGGAGATGATCCGGGAACTGGCCAACGTGGCCTGGAGCAACCTGGAACGCTACGCCGAGGAGGAGCGCTCGGGGCGCATGGGGCGGGCCCAAGCCCAAAAGGAGGCCATCAGCGAGCTACGCCACCTGCGCTACGGTCCCGAGGCCAAGGACTACTACTGGATCATCGACCTCCAGCCCCGCATGGTCATGCATCCCTATGTCCCCGAGTTGGAAGGCAAGGACCTCCAGGACTTCCAGGACGCCTCGGGGAAGCGACTCTTCGTGGAACAGGTCCAGGCCTCCGCCGTCCAGGGCGCCGCCTACGTGGAATACGTCTGGCAGTGGAAGGATGACCCCACCAAGCGCGTGCCCAAGCTCAGCTTCGTCCGCCGTTTCGGCCCCTGGGGCTGGATCGTGGGCACGGGCCTCTACGTGGATGATGTGCGCCACGAGATCGCCACCCTGAAACGTTCCCTCCTGGCGGTGTCCGGGGGCATCGCCCTGCTCACCGCCGCCCTCCTTACCTTCCTGGGCCTTCAGGCAGGCCGTTCGGAAGCGGAGCGGCGGGCCGCGGAAACGGGGCTCCGGGAATCCGAGGCCCGGTACCGCACCCTGGTGCAGGCCTCCACGGAAGGCCTGCTCATGGCCCAGGAGGGTCGGTGACCTTCGCCAACCAGCGCCTGGTGGACCTGCTGGGCCTGGGGGCCGAAGACCTGGCGGACCAGGATCCGCGCCGCCTCCTGGTGCCCGCGGACCCCACCTGGTCCTCCGAAGCCCTATGGAAACAGTTGGAGGAGGCCCCACCTGAAGGCTTGGAACTGCCCCTTCGTCGCGGCGATGGTACCCCCCTGGAGGTGCTCCTGGCGGCCTCCCGGGAAGCCATGGGGGAGGGCACAGGCCTGGTGGTCACCCTGCGGGATGTGACGGTGCACAAGGCCGTGGCCCAGGCCCTGGACCGCAGCCGCGAGCGCTTCCAGGAGACCTTGGACCGCATGGGCATGGGGGTGTTCCGCAGCAGCTTCAGCCGACGCTGGCGCCTCCTGGAGGCCAATGGTGCCGCCCTCCAGATGCTTGGATTGACACCGGAGCAGCTCGGGGAGGCGGATCTCCTGCCCATGATCCAGGGGCGGAACGAGGACCGTCAGCTCCAGGAGTTGCTGGAACAGGAAGGCACCGTCAAGGAGCGGGTGGTGGAACTATCCGTGGGGGGCAGTCGGCGCAGTGTGTCCCTTTCCCTGGTGCGGGTGACGGACGGGGAAGGCCGGGAGGTCCTGGAGGGCCTCCTGGAGGATGTGAGCCTGCGGGTGAAGGAAGCCACCGTGCGGGAGTCCCTCCTCCAGGACCTGCAGTTCGGGCAGCAGTCCCTCTACCGGGAGGTGCGTGCCTTCGCCCGCCCCGCCCTGGACTGCGCCCTGGACACCCCCATCGTCGACGCGGCCGCGCGCATGACCCGTTCCAGGGTGAGCGCCATCCTGGTGCGGACGGAGTCCGGTCAACCCTGCGGCATCGTCACGGACCATGACATTCGCACCCGGGTGGTGGCCCAGGGCCTTCAGGGCACGGAACCCATCCTTCGCGTCATGAGCGCCCCCCTCCAGACCCTTCCAGCCTCCGCCCTGGTGATGGAGGCCCTCCACACCATGGACGAGCGGCAGATCGCCCATCTGGTGGTCACCGATGCCGAAGGCCAGGTGGATGGCCTGCTGGATGGCCGCACCTTCCTCA
>CAZPUI010000736.1:0-1146 GCA_964589695.1 uncultured Solibacteraceae bacterium
GCGGCCACCGGTCACGGCGTCGCAGGGGATGACGATCGTGCCGTTGCGCGTGCGGGGGATCGTCGTCACCGGCCTTTGGGCCAGCCCGTGCCCCGGCCTCCGCCCCTCCGCTGCTGAATCCCATGCGGTTGAGGACCAGACCCTCCTCGGGGATCCGAAAGCACCGTGGTTTCGGGTTGCCGGGTTGGGGCAGGGGCGTCACGGTGCCGATTTCCACATGACCGAAGCCAAGGGTCTTCCAAAGGGGCAGCAACTCGGCCTCCTTGTCCAGGCCCGCGGCCATGCCCACGGGGGTGGGGAAGGTCAGACCATCCACCTCCACGGAGCCTGCAGGGTCGGGGGCGCCCGCCCAGGCCCGCAGCACCGGAAGGACCCCCGGAATGACCTGGGCCACCTTGCCCGCGGTGAAGGCCACGCCATGGGCCGTCTCCGGCATCATCCGGAAGAGCAAGGGCCTGAGGAGGGGATAGGGGTCGAAGGGCATGGTGCTCCCGTAGGGGCCGCAGGGCCACCTCCATTCTGCCGCCCCCCTGACCCGAACTGAAGGAAGGGGTTCCTGGGATACTCCTTGGATGCGCCATCTGCTATCCAACCTTCCCCTATCCCTGGGCGACGAGTGCCGGGATCCCGCCCTGGTCCTGAGTGAACTGCTGGGAGGGCATCCCCAGGACTATGCCTCCATCGTCCTGGAGCGCCGTAGCCTGGATGCGCGCCACAAGGGCTCGATCCGCTTCCTCATGAGCTACAGCTTCGAGACGCTGCGAAGCCTCCATGGGGTGGTGCTTCCCCCTGGCACCCGGCTGGAGTCGGCTTCAACCGAGGTCACCTTCGGGGTCCAGCCCGTCCAACGACCGCTGCGGGTGGTGATCGTGGGCTCAGGCCCCGCAGGCAGTTTTTGTGCACTGAGGCTGGTCGATTACGGCTTCGCTCCCATCGTTCTGGAGCGTGGTCCCGCCATGGCGGAGCGGGTCCAGAAGGTGAATCGGCTCTGGAAAGAGGGCGTGCTCGATTCCGAGGCCAACGCCCAGTTCGGCGAGGGGGGTGCAGGGACCTTCAGCGATGGGAAACTCGTCACCCGCATCGGGCACCCGGCCATCCGATACGTCCTGGACACCTTTGTCGGCTTTGGTGCGGACCCCAGGGTGC
>CAZPUI010000736.1:1156-2988 GCA_964589695.1 uncultured Solibacteraceae bacterium
GGTTGGGCCGGCACCTGGGGGGCAGGGGGGTGACCTACCGCTTCGGAGCCCACCTGGTGGATCTGGACTTTCGGGAAGGCCGGGTGGTCGCGGCACGACTGGCTTCGGGGGAAGAAATCCCCTGCGATGCCGTGGTGCTGGCCCCTGGCCACAGCGCCCGCGACACCTTCGAAATGCTGCACCGGCACGGGGTGGCCATGCGTCCCAAGGCTTTCGCCATGGGCGTGCGCATCGAACATCCCCAAACCCTCATTGATCGCAGCCAGTACGGCCCCTCGGCGGGTCACCCGAGCCTGGCTCCCGCCGACTACCGGCTGGTGGCCAACTTCAATGTCCATCGGGCCGCCTACAGCTTCTGCATGTGCCCCGGGGGTGAGGTCATCCAGTGCGCCTCCGAACTGGGAGGCGTGGTGGTGAACGGCATGAGTAGCGCCAAACGGGATTCGGGATTTGCCAACTCGGGCCTGGTGGCCAAGGTGAATACGGCGGACTTCGGGTCGGACCATCTGCTGGCGGGGATGTACCTCCAGCGGCGCTGGGAACAGGCCGCCTTCAAAGCCGCAGGAGAGACCTACGGTGCGCCCGCCCAAAGTGCCCTCGATTTCCTGAAAGGCCGTGCCTCGGGGCGCCTGGCGCCCAGCAGCTTCCGCCCCCACCTGGTACCGGCGGACCTGGCCACCTGCCTTCCTGGATTCGTGCACCAGCAACTCCGGGACGCACTCCCGGAATTCGAACGAAAGATCCACGGTTACACGAGTCGGGAAGCCACCCTCATGGGCATCGAAAGCCGCACCTCGAGTCCCATTCACCTCCTGCGCGACGAGGTCGGTCAATCCCTCAACCACCGCGGACTCTACCCCTGCGGCGAAGGGGCCGGCTTCGCCGGCGGCATCACGAGTGCCGCCGTGGATGGCATCCGGGTGGCGGAGTGGATTGCACGCGTTGCCGGAGCGGAGATCTTCGAACCCTTTGAAAAACGGCTCAAGGCCGGGGATGCCTCGACGGAGTACTAGTTGCTCCCCAACTCCAGCATCCGCTGCTCCGTGCGCTTCAGATCCGTGAGCGCCCCTTCGGTCTGCTGGGCCGCATCCCGCACCCCTTCCACGGCCTGGGTGGCGAAGGCCGTCATGCTGGCCATTTCCTCGGCGATCACCCCGAAGCCTTTGCCCGCGGCCCCGGCCTTGGCGGCTTCGATGCCGGCATTGAGGGAAACCACTTGCATGCGGCGCATCACCTCGCCGATCTTCTGCAAGGATCCCTGCACGCTGTCCGTGGCGCTCTGAAGCCTGCCGATGAAACCATGCAGCTCCGTGGCCAAGTGGTCCGAGGCATCCCGCTTGCGGCGCTCCTGGGACTCGATGAGCAGGGTGTAGAGAAAACTTGCCCCATAACCCGACAGGACTTCCTGGTGGGGCAATTTGGAAGCTTTCAACTGCTCCTGGACATCCTTGGAGTTCGTGAGGTCCAGGAGCAGCTCGGCCCCTGCAGAGGCCGCAGCGGTTTCCACGGAAAGGTAGGTGGGCACCCCCAGGCTGCGGGCCAGGACCATGCCCGCGGCATCCGTCCTGAGGTCCACCACACCCCTGACATCGATTTCCCCGGACTGCCGTGCCAGTTCGAGCATCTGCTTGCCGGCCCGACCCCCACCCACCAGAAGCACTTTGATACTGGCCACCCTGACCTCCCCACGCTGCAACCCGGATGGGATGCACTATGGAGGATCGGAAGGCCCCCCCGAATCTTGAATACCCGCGAGCACCTTAAAATCCAACCCCCGGGCGCCCCCCACCAAACGGCCCCCCGCCTTCTGCGCAACACCCAACACCCAGCCC
>CAZPUI010000737.1:0-2977 GCA_964589695.1 uncultured Solibacteraceae bacterium
CGTAATAGACCAGCTTCAGCAGAATCTCGTTGGCGCGGGTGTTGAATTGGACCATGAGGGCTTCCCAGGAGGGAGGATTAGCCTAGTGAATCGGTGGATCGGCTGCCTGAGTTTAACCTGGACCTCATGATAAAATCCGCGGGTTCGAATTTTCACCAATGCCCCAGGATGGACGTGATTGACCCATACCCGCTCTCGGCCGCACCCTCCGTTCATGCTGCTCTGCGGCAGCGGCGGAGCCGCCCTTGCGTGAAAGGGCGGGGGACCCGGTGAAGGCATGGGCAGAGGCCTTGGTTGCGCGTGACTTGGACGGGAGGGCGGAGTGAGCATCCCCAATCACGTGGCCATCATTGTCTTCGCCGCGGACGCGGCTCAGGCTTCAGCACCAGCCTTGGTTTGCCGTGATTTGGACGGGAGGCCGGAGTGAGCATCCCCAATCACGTGGCCATCATTATCTTCGCCGCGGACGCGGCTCAGGCTTCAGCACCAGCCTTGGTTTGCCGTGATTTGGACGGGAGGCCGGAGTGAGCATCCCCAATCACGTCGCCATCATAATGGACGGTAACGGTCGTTGGGCGGGGCTTCGGGGGTGGTCTCGGATCAAGGGGCACAAGGAGGGGGTGGCGCGGGTCGATGAGGTCATCGAGACGGCCAGTGATGCGGGGATCCGCCACTTGTCGCTCTATGCGTTCTCCACGGAAAACTGGCGGCGACCGGCCCAGGAGGTGCAGGCGCTCATGGCCATGCTGCGGATCTACCTGCGGATCTTCAGGTCCAAGCTCCTGCGGCACCGGGTTCGGTTCCACCATCTGGGGGACCTGGAGGGTCTTCCGGGGGGCGTGGTGCGGGATATCAAGGCCCTGGAGGAGGCCACGGCCCACTGCGAGGGGATGACCTTCCACCTGGCGGTGAATTACGGTTCCCGTCTCGAACTGGTGGAGGCCGCCCGTCGCTGCGTGCGGGATGGGTTGCGGCCGGAACAGATCGATGAGGCAGCTCTCCAGGCGCGGCTCTGGACGGGGGAGGCCCCGGAGGTGGACCTGCTCATCCGCACCAGCGGGGAATGCCGGGTCTCCAACTTCCTCCTCTGGCAGATCGCCTATGCGGAAATTGTGATCACGGACACCCTCTGGCCGGATTTCCGGGCCGCGCAGTTCCACGATGCCCTGGCCGCATACTCCCAGCGCGAACGCCGTTTCGGCGGCCTGGCATGAGGGGGATGTCATGACGGCCCGGAAGGGCGCACAAAGCCCCACCCAAATCACGCCCTAGGACCCCCAGAACGTGGGCGCACCCACCACACCTGATCGAGGAAGCCATGTCCAAGATGCCCTCCAAGACCTCCCCTTCCCCTGTGGAACCCCTGACCCCCCAGCCGACGCGCGGGAACAACCTGGCCGTCCGAGTGGCTGCGGCGGCGGTCTTCCTACCCCTGTTCTTCACCCTGCTGTACTTCGGCGAGCGACCTGCCGCCAAGTTCGTCTTTGCCGCCTTCATGGGGGTGGCCCTGTGGATGGGGGCCCGGGAGATGGTCTTCATGGCACGCAAGGGCGGCCTGGATCCCAGCCTGCCGGGGGCGACCGCAGTGGGATGGGCCCTGCTGGTCCATTTCTTCCTGCAGGGTGGCGTGGTGGGGAATCCCGACTGGCTGCCCCTCTGGGCGGTGCTGGCGGGAGGCCTCTTTGTCATCCATTTCGGAGCCCTCTGGTTCGACAAGGACCCCGTGGAAGGGGCCCAGAGCAGCCAGGCCGTGACCTGGATGACCGCCCTGGTGCTGGGCCTGGGATTCGGCATCCAGCTCAAACTCTTCATGTTCAATGACACCACCCTGACCAACACCGGGGCCCGCCTGGTGCTGGCCCTCTACCTCATCGTGTGGCTCGGCGACACCCTGGCCTACTTTGCGGGGAAGGCCTTGGGCAAGCACAAGTTCGCCCCCCGGGTCTCCCCCAAGAAGACCTGGGAAGGGGCCGCGGGCAACCTGCTGGGCAACCTGCTGGGCGCCCTGGTGGCCAAGCTCCTGGTGTGCACCCAGTGGTCCATGGTGGACGTGGTACTCCTCGGCACCCTCGTGGGGCTGGCGGGCGTCTTTGGGGACCTGGTGGAGAGCACCTGGAAGCGCAGCACAGGGGTCAAGGACAGCACCATGGGCCTGGGGATTCCCGGCCACGGTGGCATCCTGGACCGCTTCGACAGCCTGCTCTTCGCAGCGCCGGCCCTCTACCTGTACGTCCACTTCGTCCATGGCCTGAACTGATACCGATCGAGGGGCGGTCAGGCATGCGTGACCGCCTGCTCGCATCCGCTCGCGATGTCCCCCCCCGCGTCAGTCTTGATCTAAGAGGACCGCATGCTCGCAGCCGCTCGCGATGTCCATCCTAGGCACCTGGCCCTTCTCGGCGCCACGGGGTCCATTGGGACCTCTACCTTGGATGTCGTCGGGGCCCATCCCGACCGTCTCGCCGTGGTGGCCCTGGCCGCGGGGCGAAACCTGGAGCGCTTCTTGGCCCAGTGCGAGGCCCATCGTCACCGCTGCGTGTCCGTGGCCCAGGCCGAGGATGCGGAGCTGCTGCGCCGCCGACTGAGCTACCGACCCGACATCCACTGGGGCCCCGAGGGCCTCCTGGCCTGCGCGCTCCACGCCGAGGTGGACACGGTGGTGGCGGCGGTGGTGGGTTCCGCCGGGCTGCGTTCCACGGAGGCCGCCCTGGGGGCGGGCAAGCGGGTCTGCGTGGCCAACAAGGAGAGCCTGGTGGTGGGAGGTGCCCTCATGCGGCAGGCCCTGGCCCGAGGGGGGGGCGAGTTGCTTCCCGTGGACAGCGAGCATGCGGCCCTGCACCAACTGCTGGATGGCCGTGCCCCGGAGACCGTGCGGGAGGTGCGCATCACGGCCTCCGGCGGCCCCTTCCGGGACTGGCCCTTGGAGCGCTTGCAGCGGGCCACCATCGAAGAGGCCCTGAACCATCCCACCTGGAAA
>CAZPUI010000738.1:0-2974 GCA_964589695.1 uncultured Solibacteraceae bacterium
CAAGCTCTATGCGAGGCGTTACCCACCCGAGCCAGCCCTGCGGGAGACGCCATCCGCCTTGCCCCCACGATCGGCTTCATGGTTGTGGCCCCCCTGCTTGCCCTCGTCTTCATTAGCTGGCGCCACACGGCTGCGGCGCTGGAGCAGCGAAGGGTCGCGCAGGTCTCGCAGCGCAACCTGGAACTGTGCCACGCCACCTCCCATTTCATCCTCGAACTCCAGGAGGAGCGCGGCGCCTGCACGCAATTCGTGGCGGGGGAGATGGGCTGGGAGGCCCTCCGGGGCAAACAGGACAGCACCACCGCTGCCCGCACCCGATTCCGCGCCGCCCTGGCCCCAGCGGAACTCGGCCTCGAGTTCAAGGAGACGACTCAGGATGCCCTGCAGGCCTTGGACGAGCTGCGCCGGGATACCCAGGCCCGACGGAGGATGACCGAACTCCCGGTGGGATACACACGCCTCAATCGCCACCTCCTGTCCCTTCAAGGCGCGGCCGCAGCCCCCACGGCCCCAGCCTTGGGCAAGGCCTTTGGCACGCTGCTCCTGCTGGAGTCCGCGCGGGAATGGACCCAGCAGGGGAAGCTTTCCGGATCCACGGAAGCCTCAAGGGTGCGGCCCCCCTCCGAAGCGTCGGTGTCCCTGAACGCCATGGTGGTCGGAAAGTCGGCCATGGCTCCCCCGGTGCTCGCCCTGGCGGGTCCCGAGGCTCGGGACAGTGCCGAACTGACCAGTGCCCTCAATGCCTCGCTGGAAGTGGCCAGCCAGCAAGTCCAAGTGGCCCTCCGGGAGGCTCGAAAGGAACTCCTGTTGGCCCTGTTCCTGGGCCTAGGGCTGCCACTGGTGTTTGGGGTGGCGGCCCTCCTTCTGGCCCGCCCCCTCCTGCGCTCCGTGGACGCCACCGCTGGTTCCATGAAGGACGTGGCCCGCGGGGAGGCCATCCTCACCCACCGGCTGCAGGCCTCCACGCAGGATGAGATCGGTGACATTGCCCACCATTTCAATGCCTACGTGGACAAACTCCAGTTCCTGGTCAATCAGGTACAGCAGCACATCCAGCAACTGGCCACCCACACCACCCAATTCTCGACCCTCTCCAGCCAAGTGGCCGCGGGTGCCACGGAGTCCTCGGACCGGGCGCGAATGGTGGCCACCGCTGCCGAAGAGCTGGTGGTAAGCGCCGCCACCATGGCCTCGGGCATGGAGGAGTCCTCCACGAGCCTGACCACGGTGGCAGAGTCCACCCAGCAAATGACGGCCACCATTGGCGACCTGGCGGCCTCCAGCGAGAAGGCCCGAGGCATCACCGAAGATGCCGCCCGGCTCACCCAGGGCATCAGCGGCATGATGCAGGACCTGGGGCGCTCGGCCCATGAGATCGGGAAGGTGACGGAGACCATCACCATCATCAGTTCCCAAACCAACCTCCTGGCGCTCAATGCCACCATCGAGGCCGCCCGGGCCGGGGCTGCGGGAAAGGGCTTCGCCGTGGTGGCCAACGAAATCAAGGAATTGGCCAAGCAGACCGCCCATGCCACCCAGGACATCAAGGCACGCATCTCGGCCATCCAGGACTCCTCCAACGCCGCCATCGCCGCAACCCAGGAGATTTCCATGGTCATGAGGAACGTAAACGACCTGGTGGTGTCCATCTCCACGGCCATCGAGGAACAATCCATCGTGACCAAGGACATTAGCCATTCGATCAACCACGCCACCACCGGCGCCCAGGACACCTACCTCCGCATGGTGGAAAGCACCCAGGTCACCCAGGAGCTGGCCAAGGACATCCTTGGCGTACACAAGGCCGCGGATGGCATCGCCACGAACTCTGCCCAGGTCGACACCCAAACCGCGGAACTCGCTCGGCTCTCGGAGCAGCTTCAGGCCCTCATGGCCCGCTTCACCCTCTGAGGAACTCCGCCATGACCCGCATGGATTCCGAATCGGACGCCTCCCACCTGCTGACCATCTTTTCCATCTGTGACACCCATTTCGCCCTGAGTGCGGAGCACGTCCAGGAAATCATCCGGATGTGTCCCATCACCCCCGTGCACCATGCCCCCACCCATGTCCTGGGCATCATCAACCTCCGGGGGAGGATCGTTACGGTCCTGGACCCTGCCGAACGAATCGGACTGGGGGACCAGGGGACGGCGGACACCAGCCGCATCCTCATCCTGGATTGGAAAGGTGAACAGCTCGGACTCAAGGTCCATCGGGTGCGGGATGTCCTCCCCATCGACCCCGGGCACATGGTCCCTCCCCCCCCCAACCTGCGTGCGGTCCTGGGCGCCTACGCCACCCAGGTCTTCCAGCTCCAGGACAATGTCGTGTCCATCCTGAACCTGGAGGATCTCCTTTCCACCGATCAGGTTCCCTAGGGGAGGGCCGAATGTCCATGAGGGTCCTGGTGGTGGATGATACGGCGATCTTCCGCCTGGTGGTCTCCGAGGCCCTGGCCACGCTGCCAGAGGTGGAGGTGGTGGGCACGGCGGAGAATGGTCGGGTGGCCTTGATCCGCATTGCCGAGCTGCGTCCAGATCTGGTGACCCTGGATATCGAGATGCCGGAAATGGATGGCATCCAGGTGCTGGAAGCCCTGAAGCGGGACGGGACGGACGTGGGTGTCCTGGTGCTGAGTGCCCTCACCAAAAGGGGGGGCGAACTCACCATGAAGGCCCTGGAGCTGGGAGCCTTCGACTTCATCACCAAGCCCGGGGGCCGAACCCCGGCCCAGAACCGGGAATGGCTGGCGGCGGAACTCGGACCCCGCATCAAGGCCCTCGCCCTGCGGCGCAGGGCCCCGAAAGCGCCCAGGCCCATGGTCTCCGGGGACCCAGCCAAGCCTTCCCGGGGGGGTGCCCTTCCTTCCGCCCATCCGGAAATGGTGGTCATGGGGGTGTCCACCGGCGGACCCGCCGCCCTTGGCACCCTGCTGCCCGACAGGATCGGACCCGCCGACTCGATCGGTGCC
>CAZPUI010000739.1:0-2958 GCA_964589695.1 uncultured Solibacteraceae bacterium
GGCGGTGTTCACCATGCCCGAACCATCCTCGATGCTCTTGGTGGAAGTCTGGATGAGGGCCGTGATCTCCTTGGCGGCCTGGGCGGATCGTTCCGCCAGCTTGCGCACCTCTTCCGCCACCACGGCGAAGCCCTTGCCGTGCTCCCCGGCCTTGGCGGCCTCGATGGCGGCGTTCAAGGCGAGCAGATTGGTCTGGTTGGCGATCTCCGTGATGACCGTCAGGATGTTGCCGATCTGTTTGCTGTTCTGGTTGATGGCCTGCATGCCCGTGATGGTGGCCCCCATGGCGCCCTCCCCCTTCTGGGCCGCTTCCTGGCTCTGGTCGAAGGCGTGCAGGGCATCCGTGACATTGGAGAAGACCACCTTGGAGGAGGAGGCGATGGTGGCCACGGAACCCGTGGCCGTGCGCACGGAGCCTTTCTGGGATTCAGCGCTTTGGGCGATGGCATCGGCGGTGTGGGCCATTTCCGACATGCCTGCGGTCATCTGCAGGGACCCGCTGGCGATGTTCGTGGAGATGGTGATCACTTGCTGCACGATGGACTGGATGTTCTCCACGAAGCGGTTGAAGTGGCCTGAGAGCTGGGCGATCTCGTCCTTGCCGTGGACCTCCAGCCGGGCTGTGAGATCCCCTTCGCCCTCGGAGATATCCCTCATGCGCAATTGCATGCCCTCCAGGGGGCGGACGATGGCGTTCCCCAGGAAGACGGCGGCCCCAAAGCCAAGGCCCACCATGAGCAGGCCCAGGACGGCCATGAGGGAGACGCTCTTGGTGATCTCCTTCTGGATCAGGCTCGTGCTGAGGATGATCACCTGGTACCAGCGCTGGTCCGGAACCATCATGTTGTCGACATCCTTCTCCTGGCCGTTGCCTTCCTTGTTGACGAGATAAACCGCCACCATGCGGAAGCCGGATTTCTCCAGCTGCAGCTTCCCTTTCCCCACGGCCTCCAGGAATTCCTTGGGGTCCAGACCCTTGGCCATGTCGAATTTTTTCTGGGCCTTGATGGTGACCTTCTTGGTGTTCTTGTCCACCCCCACGATGGCCCCCATGGCAATACTCTTGTCGAGCCTCAGCCCCTCCATGGCCCGTTCCATGGAGTCCGCCTGATCCATCATCAGGAAGGCCTTGGTGTTCTCCCCCGCCAGGGCCGCCAGGCTGGTCCCCTTGCTCCACTGGGCATCGTTCTGCACGGAACTGAGCAGGATGCCGGAAGAGAGGCCTGCGAGCAGGGCCAGAAGCGCTGTGAGCGCCAGGATGCTGTAGCGAAGCTTCATCCTGATGTTGAGGTTGTTCCAGAATTCCATTGGAGCTCCCGTCGCGACTGATACGGATGGACGACCCACCCCTGATCGGGAGTTCCCGCCAAGTCATGAATTTTGATCAGCGCAGCCCAAAGAAATCCGAGCCGATGCGAACCTGGTCGCTGCCAGCTTCCACCGCCGCTTCAAGGTCTCCGCTCATGCCCATGGACAGGCGAAGGCTCGTGCCCAGGCGATCCTGCCAGCGGGCCCGCAACTCGCCAAGCTGAGGGAAGGCTTGAAGGTGGTCGGGAGGGGGAATGGACATGAAGCCCTGAAGGGGAAGGCGAGGGTCCCCCTGCAGGGCCTCCACCACCGCCGGTAGGTCCTCTGCGCTGCAGCCACCCATCTTGGTGGCTTCGCCCCAGAGGTCCACCTGGATCCAGACGGGATGGACGCCCGTTGCCTCGCCCAGCACATGGCGGAGCCGGTGGGCGAGTTCCGGGCGGTCCAGGGTCAGGATCTCCGTGAAGTGATCCAAGGCGGCCTTGGCCTTGTTGCGCTGGAGAGGGCCGATGAGGACGAACTCGGCACCGGGGCAGGCTGCGGCCTTGGTGATGCCTTCCTGGACGTAGTTCTCGCCGAAGCGACGGAATCCCAGGGCCAGGGCCTCCCGGAGGGCCTCCGCGGGCTGGAACTTGGAGACGGGCAACAGCTCCACGGTGGAAGGATCCCGATCCGCACGGCCGCAGGCGCGGTCGATGCGCTGCTTCAGACGGGCAATGCGCTCGGGAAGTCCACTCATGCCTTGGGGGAAAGGTAGATGAAACGTTGGCAGGATTCGCAGAGGCCGATCCCCTTCTCCCGAAGTTCCGCCATGAAGGGGATGCGCAATTTGGTGCGGCAGCCCGTGCAGGTGGTGCCGTCCACGGCCACGATGGCCTTTCCTTGTCGGGCGGCCAGGATGCGGTTGAACCGCACCAACTCCTGGGGATCCATGCCCCCTTCCAGTTCCTGGCGTCGGGTCGTGAGGATTCCCTGGGCGGCCACCTGGTTTTCGTGCTCACTGAGAAAGATCTGGTGGAGACCCTCGAACTGCTCCCGGGCCGCAGCCACGTGGGCGCGAAGGGTCGTGAGCTCCTGCTGCATGGCCTCCAGGCGGGTCATGACATCCTTCAGCGGCTTGGACAGGGTGGTGGAAGTTCGCTCCTTTTCATCCAGTTCCCGGATGGCCGCGGTGTACTGAACCTTGGACTGGGCTGCCTTCACGGCTTTGCGAGCTTGTTCCTCGTGCTTGCGCGCATCCACGAGCTGCCTGGAGAGCACCGCCTCACGGGTTTTGGCATCCTCGATGGACTTCTCCAGGTCCGCACATCGCTTTTCGCCGGTTTGAAGGTCCTGGTGAAGGCGGGCCATGTCCGGCGGGAAGGCCGACAGGTCACGCTCAATGACCCGGAGTTGGTCATGCATGGCTTGGAGTTCGCGGAGGGCGTCCAGAGATGTCATGTTCCCAGGGTATCCCATCCAGCCCCCCGAACGGGCCTGGTGCAGGCAGGGAATTGGGATTCCGGAGCGTGAATGGCATGACCTCATCACGTGGAGGATTGAGATTTATCTTAGTCATGATAGTGAACAAATCTGATGCATGAAGACTAAGGATTTGATCATTCTTGAAAAACAAGGTTGACATGCTGTGGGGGCGCGGTAGATTAGCAC
>CAZPUI010000740.1:0-2958 GCA_964589695.1 uncultured Solibacteraceae bacterium
TCGCCGGAGAGGACCCGTCCCGAGGTAAAGGCCTGGAGCCAGTCGGAGGAGGGGGGCGGCACCTCGCTGCCCGTGAATTCCACCCGGGCCACGTCGGCCATGGGGAAGGACTTACGGCGGCCATCCTTCAGGATGACCACCATGTGGGATTGGGCGGCCACCGGCAGGGCCAGCAGGCCGGCGATGAGCCAGGAGAGGCGGGGTAGGACCCTGGTGAACTCCGGGATGGACCCCCAAGGTAGGGCGTTGGGGACCTTCTTCAAGGCGTTCGGCACCCCCGTCCAACTGCCCTGCCATGGCGCAGGATACCCAATCCCAAACAATCCCTATCGATTGCGATCCGGCATCACTTCTTCAGCCACTGGTCCAGCCACCCCAGCACGGTGTCATGCCACTGAATGCTGTTCGCGGGACGCAGCACCCAGTGGTTCTCGTCGGGGAAGTACAGGAACTTCGAAGGGATGCCCTTGCGCTGGAGGACCGTGAAGGTGGACATGCCCTGGGTGTCCACCACGCGGTAGTCCTTGCCCCCGTGGATGACCAGCATGGGGGTCTTCCATTTGGCAACGTGGTCCACGGGGTTGTGCTTGGCATAGCCCGCGGGGTTCTCCCAGGGGGTGCCGCCGTGCTCCCACTCGGGGAACCACAGCTCCTCGGTGTCGAAGTAGGCCATGCGCTCGTCCAGGTTGCCGTCGTGGCACACCAGGGTCTTGAAGCGGTCCGTTTGACCCGCGATCCAATTGATCATGTAGCCGCCGTACGAGGCCCCCAGGGCGGCCATGCGGTCCTTGTCCAGGAAGGGATACTTGGCCAGGGCGGCGTCCAGCCCCTTCATCAGGTCCTCGAAGGGGGCCCCACCCCAGTCGTGGCGGATGGCGTCCGTGAAGGCCTGCCCATAGCCCGTGGAACCGTGGAAGTCCACCATGATGGCGGCGTAGCCCGCGGCGGCATAGGTCTGGGGGTTCCAGCGGTAGTGGAAGTCGTTGCCGAAACTGCCCTGGGGCCCGCCATGGATGAGGAAGGCCACGGGGTACTTCTTCCCAGGGTCGAAGCCCACGGGCTTCACCAGGTAGGCGTAGACCTTGTCCCCCTTGGCGCCGGTGAAGGTGAACTGCTCGGGCTCCCCGAGCCGCACCTGGGCCAGGGTGGCCGCGTTGAGCCGCGTGAGCTGCTGAGGCCCCTGGCCATGCGTGCCCACGGTGAAGAGCTCCGTGGGATGGCGCAGGCTGTTCAGGCTGTAGAGGAGACGGCCCTCCCCCGCGGGCTGGGGATTCCCGGCACTGCCCTCCGCCACCAGGATGCGGCACCGGCCCGTGGTGGCGTCCACGGCGAAGACGGCCTTCTGCCCCAGGTGGTCCGCGGTGCAGTAGACCTCCCGGCCATCGGCACTCCAGGTGAGCTCCCCGGCACTGCGGTCGTCCCGGGGCCCCTCTCCAGCCTTAAGCACCACCCGCCGTTCCTGGCCCGAGGCCATGTCCCGGAACACCAGGTCGAAGCGGTCCGCCTCGAAGCCCGGACGGCTCATGGCGGCGTACACAAGGGTCTTGCCGTCGGGAGAGAACCGGGGGGTCCCGTCCCAGGCAGGGTTGGTGGTGAGCTTCTTCGGGACCCCGGAGCCATCCGTGGGCACGGCCCAGAGGTCGAAATTGGTGCTCCAGGCCTCCTGGCGCCCCACCACCTTGGCCGTGAACACCAGGGTCTTCCCATCGGGACTGAGGGCATAGTCCTCGCTGCCCCCGAAGGGCTTGGTGGGGCAGTCCGCATCCAGATCCTTCATGAGGTCCCGGGCCTCCTTCCGGGCCAGGTCGTAGACAAAGACATGGTTGCGGGTGCCGTCGTTCCAGGTGTCCCAGTGGCGGATGAAGAGGGAATCGAAGACCATGCCCGTGGCCTTGGACTGGGCGGCGTCCTCCAACTTGGCCTTGGTGGCCTCGGGGGTGGTCCCGGGGTACACGGCCATGGCGAGCACCAGGGACCGACCATCGGGCGCCACCTCCAGGGCGTCCACATCCAGGGGCAGGGCCGTCACCTGGGCGGGCTCCCCGCCCTCCACGGGTTGGCGCCACACCTGGGCGGAACCGCTGCGGCCCGATACGAAGAAGACGGTCCGGCCATCCGGGCTCCAACGCCCCTGGGAGGCCCCGGGCTGGCCCAGGGGACGCACCCCGGAGCCATCCAGGTTGGCCACCCAAAGGACATTCTCTCCTTTATTTTTGGCCAGGTTCGGGGTGTTCACACTGAAGAGGACGCGGCTGCGGTCCGGGGAAACACGGGGGTCCGAAACCCGCGCCATGGCCAGCATGTCCCGCACGTTCAGGGGATGGGGATCGGCGGCCAGAAGCAGGGAAGCGGCACACAGGAAGCAGGGTTTGAGCATGGGAGCCTCCGGAACTTGGCGCGGGGGGCGCGGGCTCCACGATACCCCAAGGCCGCCCGGGCTCGTGGGGGTGGACCGCCCGGCCTGGATCTGTTGCCGAGGGCTTGGGCCGTCGATAGGGTCCTGGGGACGCTCTCCTCCCATGCCCGATTCCATCCCAACCTCCCAGCACCCAGCCCCCCCCGGACCGGCCCCTCCCACGGGGTCTGGGGACTTCCTGCCGGGAACGGATCCGATGGCCATGTTGCCGGTGGAACTGGACCGCTACCTCATCCTGGACAGCCTGGGAGAGGGGGGCATGGGCAGGGTGTTCAAGGCCCTGGACACCCGCCTGAAACGGACGGTGGCCCTGAAATTCCTCCGGGATCCCAATCCTGCCATGGTGGAGCGTTTCCTCCAGGAGGCCCAGGCCCAGGCCCGCATCGATCATCCCAATGTGGCCAAGGTCTTCGAGTCCGGGGAATGGAACGGTCAACCCTACTTGGCCATGCAGTTCGTGGAGGGCCTTCCCCTCCACCTGCTGCCCGACCTGGGCCCCGAGGCCAAGGTCCGCATCCTGCGGGAGGTCTGCGACGGCGTCC
>CAZPUI010000741.1:0-2948 GCA_964589695.1 uncultured Solibacteraceae bacterium
GGAGCGGAGTGGCGGGGAGGTACTGTCTCAAGTCCATGCGGTGGCCCGACTCGAGGCCCATGACCCGGTAGAGCCCCCGTTCCAGGGGGGCCAGGAAACGGGCGGACCCCACGGGCTCGCGCTCCAGCACATTGCCGAGGTATTCCCCCAGGGGACGCCCCAGCAGCACCAGCAGCCCCAGAAGGCCCGGGAGCAGGACGTACAGGCTCATTGGAACCGCTCCGGGCGCAGCAGCGCCAGGGTGAGATACACCCCCAGGCCCAAGGCCAGAATGCCCGCCAGAATCCGGAAACCGTGCATGGATCACCACCCGAATCCAAGGTCGGCGCTCCAGCGTCAAGGCAGCATCAGGATCGGGTTGGACCGCATCAAGATTGCATCAAGATGACCCGAGACCCTCTCGGCCCTTGGATGACAAACCTGTCATGTGGCCGTGGGCGTTTTGTCGGGGCGCGCCGGAAATGCTGGCGGTGCGGAATCGGGTTCCGCCCTCCTTCCCGGAGCCACCATGCGCGTTCCCGCCTTGACACCTGAAGGTTCCCCCCGATGAACCGGGGTGACTCTGCACGGGCCCTGGCCCTCTGCCTCGGGGTGGCAACGGGGCTCCTCGCCCAGCGCGGGACTCCGGACACCCTCCAGGCCCAGCGCCTCCAGACCCCCATCGTCCTGGATGGCCGGCTGGACGAGCCGGCGTGGGCCAAGGCAACGCCCATCACCAACTTCACCCAGCGGGAGCTGAACGAGCATCAGCCGGCGACCGAGAAGACCCAGGTGGTGGCGCTCTATTCCCAGACGGACCTCTACCTGGGGATCTGGTGCTTCGACGGGGAGCCCGACAAGATCCTGGCCCAGAAGATGAAGTGGGATTTCGAAACCAGCGTGGACGACAACTTCATCGTCGTCATCGACTCCTACGGCGACAAGCGGAACGCCTACCAGTTCGTCATCAACCCCAATGGCGCCCAGTACGACGCCCTGGTGATGGACAACAACCGCAAGACCAATGTGGACTGGAACGGCGTCTGGTACGTCGCCACCCAGCGCACGGCCCAGGGCTGGTTCGCGGAGCTCCGGATCCCCTTCTCCACCCTCAAGTTCGGGGCCGAGGAGGTCCAGACCTGGGGCATCAATTTCGAGCGCAACATCCGGCGGAAACGGGAGCAGGTCCTTTGGCAGGGCTGGTCCCGGGACAGCTCCATCGTGCAGGTGGGAAGGGCGGGCACCCTCACGGGGCTCAAGGGTCTATCCCGCACCCAGGTGCTCGAATTCCGCCCCTATGTGCTAATGGGGCTGGACGATGTCCAGGGCAGTCCCAGGGCAGGCGTCCAGAGTGCGGGCCTGGACATGAGCTACCTGGTCAATCCCACGGTGAAGGTCGACCTGACCCTCCACCCCGACTTCGCCCAGGTGGAGTCGGACGACCTGATCGTGAACCTGACGCGCTTCAATGTCTCCACCCCCGAGAAGCGACGCTTCTTCCTGGAGGCCCAGAACTTCTTCGATTTCCCCCTGGGCCGCTCCCGCCCCTTCTACAGCCGGCGCATCGGGAAATACCAGGGCCAGGACACCCCGATCCTGGCGGGGGCCCGTTTCCTGGGCAAGATGAACGGCACCACCCTGGGGGCCCTGTACATGCAGACCGAGGCCACCGAGGAGGCCCCCGCCACCCGATTCTCGGTGCTCCGGTACCGCCATGACCTGGGGGAACAGTCCTCCGTGGGCATCCTGGCCATCGGGGCCAAACAGCCGGGCCGCTTCAATGGCACCGGCGGGGTGGACCTGCTGTACTCCACCCGCCACCTCTTCGGGGACAAGAACCTGCAGGTGGGAGGCGCCCATGCGGAGACCTACACCTCGGACCGCGACCAGGCCCGGGGCAGCAGCCAGCGGATCTTCCTGGCCTATCCCAACGACCTGCACGAGGTCCATGCGTCCTGGGAGCGGGTGGGCCGCGACTTCAATCCTGAGGTGGGGTTCCTGCCCCGGACGGGCTACCAACTCACCACCCTCAAGTGGCGCATCAACCCTCGCCCCCAGTGGCTTTCCTGGGTCCAGAAGCTGCAGTTCAAGCCCCTGGACCTGAGCTACTACGTGGACGACCAGACGGGGCGGATGCAGTCCGTCTACGCCGAAGTCCGCCCCCTGGCCATCTTCACCAAGGGCGGGGATTCCCTTGAACTGAACTTCCAGCGGAATGCAGAGGACCTTCACGAGGCCTTCGAGCTTCGGCCGGGCCACCTCATTCCCACCGGCCGCTATTGGACCCAACGGGGCGAGCTCCAGTTTTCCACCTTCGACGGGCGCCCCTGGTTCGGCTCCATGAAGGTGGGCCGGGGCAGCTTCTACACCGGTACCAGCACGGAATGGGACACCAAGGTCGGGTGGAAACCCAGCCGGTACTATGACCTGGGACTGGGCTACAAGCGCTCGGACATCGACCTGCCCGGGGGACGCTTCGCCATCGACCAGCTGGTGGGGCGCCTGAATGTCGCCCTGAACCCGCGCCTGTACGGGGCCATCTTCACCCAGTGGAACAACGACGAGAACCAGATGCTCGTGAATGTCCGCCTGACCTGGATTCCCAAGCCCGGGGCCAGCCTTCACATCGTCCTGAACCAGTTCGGGGACACCATGGATCCCCACAGCGTCTGGCGGGTGAAACGAACCACGGCCATGCTGAAGTTTGTGTGGTATTTCGATAGGAAACCCTCCCGCGGAACCCCCCCATGAAGATCCTGATCGTCGAGGATGAGCCCAAGACCGCCGCCTACCTGCGCAAGGGCCTGACGGAAAGCGGTTTCGTGGTCCAGGTGGCGGAGGATGGCGAGGCGGGGCTCTACCTGACCCAGGAAATTGCCTTCGACCGCGTGATCCTGGATGTCATGCTGCCGGGCCGGGACGGCTGGTCCGTGATCCAGGAGCTTCGGCGGCGGGGCCAGGACCTCCCC
>CAZPUI010000742.1:0-2938 GCA_964589695.1 uncultured Solibacteraceae bacterium
CCCAGGGTGTGGTGCAGCAGCGGCCGCTCGCCGTCGAACTGGGTCGAGGGGGAACCGGTGATGACCACCACGGGGACCCGCTCCGCCAAGGCCCCGGCCACCCCATTGAGGGCGCTCAACGCCCCCACGCCATAGGTGGAGGCGAAGGCACCCAAGCCACGGATCCTGGAGTACCCATCCGCGGCGTAGGCGGCATTCAATTCATTGCAGGTTCCGACAAATGCCACATCGCTCGCCAGGACCTGGTTCAGGAAACCCAGGACGAAGTCCCCCGGAACCCCGAAAAGATGGTCCACCCCAAGGGACTTGAGCCTGGCGAGCAGGTACCCCGCCACGGTCGTTTCGGCAGCGTCCACGGGTCTGGACCTAGTTGACGACGACTTCGAAAATCACCCGCATGTTGGCCTTGGCTTCGTCGGTGTTCCGCTTGCCCGGACTCACCTCGAACAGGGCCGGCTTGGTTCTTCCATAGCCGATGACGGTGATCCGATCGCCTGCAATCCCCTTGTCGATCAAATAATTGCGCACGGCATTGGCTCGGTTCTCACTCAGCTTTTGATTACTGTCTTCCGTGCCGCGGGCCGAGGTATAACCCGCCATCCTGATCTTGACCTTGGGATTGTCCTTGAGGAAGGCCACATCATCGCTCAGCAGGGTCTTGGCCTCGTCTGATAGGTCGGAACTCCCATAATTGAAATGCGTGTCGCCGAGGGCGAAGACTTTCTCATCTTCCTTTTTATCCACAACCAGAAGCATCACTTTTAAATCCGATAAACTTTGGGAGGACAGATCGACTTTTGGTGCGGCACGGAATAGTAAAATAAGTAAAATAGCCACGACAATGCACAACATTGCTATGATCGACCAAAGGATGCCAAGAATAAGTTTCCGCCGGGAAGACCGGTTCCTGATGCCCAGTTGCCGTTCGGCTTCCAGCCAATCAAGGAATTCATCACCATTCCTGAAACCATGTTTCTCAAACAGTTCGTATGCTTTTTTCATTGTTTCGCGATGTTCTTCATCCATGGTTCTTTGGATCATGGGGTGCCTCCAGAAATGGACAGGGTTTGAGGAATTTTTGGTCAACCCGCATAGGGGTATTGACCTCCGAAACTGAGATCGAGATATTTCTTCTTTTTGAGCCCATGGAAAAAAACTACATTTTTTTTAAACCATGGCGTGATCTTAAAAAGGTGCGATCCTTCCATCATGATCAAGTCGATTGACCGTCCACGACTGGATGCAAATTCCAATCCATCAAGTGAACACGAGTGTTGTCATCGAGTTAGATGCTTTCTGCCAACCGGCATCCGGTTCGATGCGATCAAGATGACATGCCTTCCCCTTCAATCTGGATGCAAGCGGTGACTTACGCGACCTGAAGAACTGAACCACCATGAGATCCTGTCGTTATCCCCAGAGGCAGGGCTGATACGGTTTGCGGGACACAGGGCCATTCTGCTGGATGTGGTGGCCATGGGGCTGCTGCGCAAGCTGCTGGTGGACGGCTTTGGCCTTACCGCTGCGCGCACCGTGCTGACCCAGTTCGGCTTTGCCCACGGTTGGCGCATGGCCGAAGCCATGCAGGCGGAATTCAAATGGGAGAGCGAAACGGAGCAGCGCATCGCGTGTACCCATCTCCAGTCGCTCCAGGGGCTTTTTCTGGTGGGCACCGGCAGCCTGGATCCCTTGTCCCGCGAGGGGATGATGCTGGTGAATTCCTACGAAGCCGAGCAGCACACCCTGCATTTCGGCCACTCGGAAACCCCCATCTGCTGGACCATCTGCGGCCTCATCAGCGGCTACCTCAGCCGAACCATGGGCAAGGAAATCTATGTCCTGGAAGACCGGTGCACCGGCAAGGGCGACGCGGGCTGCCATTTGTTCGGGCGGGAGAAGGAGGCCTGGGATCCTGGACGGTCCGATGAGCTGCAGTTCTACCAGCCGAACCATCTCAAAGCCTGCCTGGACATTTCCCTGAATCGCATCATCGAGAGCCTGAAACACGGCGAAAAGCTGGTGCGGGAACAACGGAAGGTGCTGGTGCAGGCCCTTCCCTCCCCGGACATGCCCATGGGCATCGTGGCGAAAAGTCCTCTGATGCGGCAGGTTGTGAGCCTTGCCCGGCGGGTGGCCAAGGTGGATTCCACCGTGCTGATCACCGGCGAAAGCGGCTCGGGCAAGGAGCGGGTGGCCCGCCTTCTGCACGATGAATCCAGCCGCGCCAACGGCCCCTTCATTGCCGTCAACTGTGGGGCCATCACCGAAACCCTTTTGGAGAGTGAATTGTTCGGGCATTCCCGCGGTGCTTTCTCGGGGGCAACCCAGGATCGCCTGGGGCTGTTCGAGGCCGCCAACGGGGGCACCTTGCTCCTGGACGAGGTCGGCGAAGTCTCGCCGGCCATGCAGGTCAAGCTCCTCCGCACCATTCAGGAGCGGGAGATCCGGCGCGTCGGCGAAAACAAGAGCCGCAAAGTCAATGTGCGCATCGTCGCCGCGACCAACCGGGACCTGGCCCTGGGGGTGGAAGGTGGGGCCTTCCGCCACGATCTCTACTACCGGCTCAAGGTCGTTGAACTCCACGTGCCCGCGCTCCGGGATCGGCGGGATGACATTCTGCCCCTGGCACGGATTCTTCTGGCGGACGCCTCCGTGCGGATGAAGCGGAAGATCAATGGCTTTTCCACAAGAGTGGCGGACCAGCTGCTTCGGTATGAATGGCCGGGCAATGTGCGCGAGCTCGAGAACATCATGGAGCGCGCCGTGGCCCTCGCCCTGGAGTCCCGTGTGGAGCTGGAGGACCTGCCGGAGGAACTCCGCAACGCCTTCCCCAAGTCCGTGGTTTCCTGGGGGACGGTGCAATCCCTGGAATCCGTGGAAAAGGAACACATCCTGGCCGCACTGGAACTGAATGGTGGCAATCAGACACGCACCGCCA
>CAZPUI010000743.1:0-2933 GCA_964589695.1 uncultured Solibacteraceae bacterium
GACCCCGCCGCCTTCGACCTACGGCCTCGACGACGAGGCCAAGCTCGTGGCTTCGCGCCAGGCGATGGGGCTGGCTGGAGCGATCCCGGAGCCCCGCAACGCCCTCAGCCTTGAACCGAGCGAGCCAGATATAGGCTCGACGTGGGCTGAGGCCAATTGAGATGGCTGCCGCCTTGACTGTCCAACCCTCGTCCAGAACCCGCCTTATCAATAAGGCTCGACTGGCAGGGCATGTCTTTGCTGAACTGTGAAGGTTCATCCGGGCTGTCCCTTTGGAAACTGTTTGGTCGCACTTTCAGCTTCCCAGAACAGTTCGGATGAACAACCTGATTAGCACTTACATCTAGTGGACGGGGTCCGCGTGGCCGCGAGCTACCTATGGGGCTTCCTCCCGCCGAACGCCCCCAGCCGGGCCTTCATCTCCCAATACTTCACGTTCAATGCCAGGGACGACAAGATCGCTACGGGTCGGCTCTACGCCAAGCCGTTCAAGACACAACGGTGCCTGATCGTCGTCAACGCGTGGTTCGAGTGGCCGAAATCCCCCGGCGCCAAGAAGGGCACGCCATGCACCATCGTCCCGACCACTGGGGACCTCTTCGTGTTCGCCGGGTTATGGGGCCCATGGCAGGATCCCGAGACTGGCATCCACCACGACACGGCGACTGTAATCACCACTGGGCGGAACGAGTTGATTGTCGACCTTCCGCACCACCGGATGCCCGCCATCCTTCCTGAGTCGGATTGGGCAAATTGGCTGAACCCGGCGTCTTCCGCTGCCAGCCTCCAGGAGATGCTCAGGCCCTGCCCCTCTGAGTGGTTAAAGGCCATAGCTGCGGGTCCACCTGATTACTCCATCGGGTGATGGAGGCCAATAGCCGCAGCCTTTCTACGAACCTGATGTTGGGATCGGGCACTCATGGACCTAGTTCACAATCCCCCATCGAATGGCCTTTTTTAGTGCCAATGACGGGTCCGTGGGACCCGCCGGAGGAGCTCAAGGCACAAAGTTCATTCACAAGACCTAAGGATCCATTGTGAATTTTATTATTTTTGACTGTGAATGATATTGACAGTTATTCCGACATGCTTATCTTTGATCGTGAAGGGAGTAGTCAACCATGGCAGACCAGGATCTGGTTGGAATTTACGAAATCGCCACACTCGCCGGGGTGGGCCCCTCTGCGGTCGTCAACTGGCGGAAGCGGTTCACAGACTTTCCCAAGCCCATCGCCGATCTGAAATCGGGGCCAATCTTCCAAGAGGCCCAGGTGAAGATTTGGCTGGCGAAGCGCCAAGGGCGCGAACTGGCCAATGAGAACCTCTGGTACGACAAGTTGGCGGCGCTTCGGGGGGACCCCCCGGACATGATGGCCACCGTAGAGGAAGCGGTTGCCAAATTGACCAGCGAGAACACGTCCGTCGCTAGCCCAGGCGTCCTTCTGGGCCGCATTCAGAGTGGTAAAACCCGCGTATTCCTTGGCATTATCGCCCGCTGCTTCGACAGGGGTTATGAGGTGGCCGTTATCCTCACCAAAGGCACGCGGACGCTAGCCCGCCAGACCCTGAGCCGGGTTAAGGAGGACTTTCGTACATTCATCACCGTCGATGAGATCCAGGTCTTCGACATCATGTCCCTCCCCAACCTGACCCCCTTCGAGTTGGGGCAGAAGCTCATCTTCATCGTGAAAAAGGAGGACGACAACTTGGCTAGGTTGCTCGAAGCCTTCGAACAGACCTACCCAATCCTCCGCGAAAAGCGGGTCCTGATCATCGATGACGAAGCAGACTTGGCCTCGGTCAGCTTTCGCAAGAAAGACGGAGTGGTCGGCGTCGGCATGATCTCGGGCCAGATCGATGCCCTGCGCAGGATCGTCCCCAATACCGGATTTCTTCAGGTCACCGCTACCCCCTATTCCCTCTACCTGCAGCCCGAAGAGGACGTCATTTCAAACGGGACATGCCTGTTTACGCCGCGCCGCCCCAAGTTCACGGTGCTCCTGCCGAGCCACGACCAGTACGTTGGCGGCGACTATTACTTCGAGAAGAGTACTGACCCGGGTTCTCCCGCCTACTACTTTTACTCTGAAGTTCCGATGGAGGAGCGGGAGGCCCTCAAAGCTGAGGATCGTCGTCGAATCAAGATCGAGAACATCCTTTCCCAAAGCAGGGCCGAAGTCCTGCGAGACGCCATCATGACCTTCCTGGTCGGTGGGAGCATCCGGCGCCTCCAGACCAAGGCCAAGGGAGAAGCAGCCGAGAAATACAGCTTCCTATTCCACACAGAGCAGAGCAGA
Organism: uncultured Solibacteraceae bacterium; assembly: GCA_964589695.1. GTDB lineage: Bacteria > Acidobacteriota > Holophagae > Holophagales > Holophagaceae > CAZPUI01. The sequence goes on from CAZPUI010000743.1 coordinate 2,298, forward strand.
AGTGCCCACGCTTGGCAGGAACGGGTGGCGACCGCGATTCGGGACGCGCTGGTGACCGAGGCGCGGGATAGCACACCCCGGTTCAACATGTTCCTGCAGAAGGCCTACGACGACCTTAAGCGGTCGGTGGTCCTGGAAGGTACCCCACTGCCGGACTTCGATGCAGTAAGGTCCGAAGTTGTGGGGGCCCTGACTGGCGGTCACCTGATGATCACCAAAGTGAATTCAGACAAGGACATCGATGAACTCCTGGACGAGAATGGCCAGCTCAAGCTCCGCACACCGTTCAACCTGTTTATCGGCGGCCAGATTTTAGACCGAGGGATCACGATCAATAACTTGATCGCCTTCTATTACGGCCGCAATCCCCGGAAGTTCCAGCAGGACACTGTTCTCCAGCACTCGCGGATGTATGGTTCACGGTCGATGGCGGACCTTGCAGTGACGCGCTTTTACGCCCCACTGCACGTCTATCAAATCATGCGCAACATCCATGAATTCGACGGTGCCCAGCGTGATGCGTTCGAATCCGGAGCCAATGGACGAGGGGTATATTTCATCCGAAAGGACTCCACCGGCCGGGTCATTCCCTGTTCTCCCAACAAGATCTGGTTCTCCAACGCCCTCAGTGTCCGG
>CAZPUI010000744.1:0-2932 GCA_964589695.1 uncultured Solibacteraceae bacterium
CCTGACCTTCAAAATGCATCCTGAATAATCTCCACCTGGGGCTCATCCCCCGCCTGGAGTCCGTCTACCTGAAGCTGGCCTGGGGCGTGTCCCTGCTGGTGCCCTATGGCCTTCAGTTGCGGGAACACCCGACCCTGGGGGATGTCCTGGCCCTGCCCATCGCCCGCAGGGACCTTGTCCGTCTGCGTTACCTGGAAGCCCTTGGGGCGGGTCTTATGGCCTTGGCAGTGGTGTTCGGCGTGGGCCTCTTCGGCCACTGGATGCAGGTGGGGGGTGGGATGGGACCGCGCCTCCAGGGCCTGGACCTGGGCCGGGGCCCGGGTGTGGTCACCCCGGCACTGCTGGCCTATCCCAGGCCGCTGTATCGGCGCTGGGGCTGGAAGGGCCTGGGGGTGGCCTGGGGGGTGCCCGACGCGGTGATCGTGCTCGGGAGCCTGGTGGTCATGCTGGGGGGCAAGGCCTTCATGGACCGCCTGGTCCATCTGCTCCTCGTGCCCTTCCAGTGGCTGGGGGGGCATCCCGGACCCACCGCCCTGGGAATGCTCCTGCTCCTGGTGGTGTCCTACGCCCTGTCCCTCCGTGCCATCGAGTATCTGGAGGCCTGAGGTGACTGAACTCTGGCTTCTCCTTCGCCGCGATCTTCGGCTCCATACCAGCGCGTGGGTCGTGGCCCTCCTGGCGGTCCGGGCCTTTGCCCGGGTGGACGCATGACCGGGAGCCTGCCCCTGGACCGCGCGATGTTGCCCCAACCTTCCTTCGATCCTCCTCAAAGGGAAACCCTCATGTCTGGCCCCCTGTTCGAATGTCGCAACCTCACCAAGGCCTTCCCCCGCTTTGCCCTGCGGGACGTGGACCTCGCCGTGCCCCCGGGGGCCATCCTGGGGCTGGTGGGGGCCAACGGGGCGGGGAAATCCACCCTCCTCAAGCTGATCCTGGGGCTGCTGGCGCCGGATGCCGGGGAGCTTCGGCTCTTCGGTCAGGATGCCCGGGCCCAGGGCGCGGCCCTCCGGGCCCGGGTCGGCTTCGTCCAGGAGAGTCCCACCCTGCCGCCCCACCTTCGGGTGCCCGAACTGGGCCGCCTGGTGGCACCCTTCTACCCCACCTGGGACGGGGCCATGTTCCAGCGGCTCTGTGGCCTCTTCGAACTGCCCCTGAAGAAACCCTTCCAGCAGCTCAGCCAGGGGACCCGCATGAAGACGGCCCTGGCCCTGGCCCTGAGCCACGGGGCGGACCTGTTGCTCCTGGACGAGCCCACCTCGGGTCTCGATCCCCTGGTGCGCCGGGAGGTCCTGGACCTGCTGCTGGAAGTCCTCCAGGACGAGGGCAAGGGGGTGCTCTTCTCCACCCACATCACCTCGGACCTGGAGCGGGTGGCGGACCATGTGGCCGTTCTGAAGGAAGGCCGCCTGGTGCTGGCGGGGCCCAAGGACGAGGTGCTGGAGTCCTGGTCCCTGGTGAAGGGCGGGGAAGAGCTGCTCATCGGCCCCCTGAAGGACCGCTGTCGGGGTGGGGCCCGCACCGAATTGGGCCTCACCCTGCTCTGCGAGGGGCCGGACCTGGCCCTGCCCAAAGAAGCCCTCCGGGAAAGGCCGACCCTGGAGGACCTGGTCTATTTCCATGGCCGTGAACTGGAGGCCCCATGCTCCCGCTGATCCGCATGACCTGGACCCTGAACCGCCGTGTCTGCCTGTACGTCGCACCCTGGATTCTGGGGATGCAGCTGGGCGTGGGGCTCATGGCCCACATCAAGGAGGGCAATTCCGCGGGACTGCTCTTTTCGGCCGTCATGGCGGGGGCGGTGCTGTCCAGCCTGGTGACCCTCCAGTTCGCCTTCGTTCCCCTGGAGGGTTTCCTGCTCAGCCTGCCCGTGACCCGGGCCCAGGTGGTGCGGGCCCATTATCTGGTGGCCCTGATGGCCGCCTTTCTGGGGGTGAGCCTGCTCCCCCTGCTGGTGGGGGTGGCCCGTTTCATCGCACCCCAGAAGGTCCCCCCATTGGCCTTCGAAACCCTGGGTCTGCTGGGTGTCCTGGTTTCAGGGCTGGTCATGGGGCTCTTCACCTTCCTTCCCTTCCTCTTCCGGTGGGGAGGACCCAGGGGTGTCACCGCCTTCACCCTCACCCTGCTGCTCCTGCTCAGCGCCACGCTCTGGTTCAAGGGACTGGATGGAAGCCTGAGTGCGGTCCTGAGCCTTGGGAACCGTGTCCTGGATCGACCCGCCTTTGCCGCCGGATGCAGCGCCGGGCTCGCCCTCTTCAGCGGGGCCTCCCTGGGGATCTCCACCTGGAGCTACCAGAAGCGGGAATTCTGACCTTCGAATCCGGATATGCCGGTCAAGTATGGTTCGGGGACGCCGATAGAAGGAGGTTCGAAGGGGGCTGAACCATGAGGGCCGTGCTGGTTATTTTTCGACATGGCCTGAGGTGGGGAATGGGGTTGCTGGGGTTCCTGTGCCTGGCCATGCCCGCGGTGGGCCAAGGCCCTGGGCGACTCCCGGGGGCATCGGATCCCACCCGCCATAATCCAGGCATCCTGGGGAAGGCTTTCGGAACCCCCCGGACGCAGGTGTCCGGCACCCGCTTGGCTTCCCGCTGCGATCTGGATGGTAATGGGAAGGCCGACCTGATCTGGAGGCATGGGTCCACGGGCCAGGTCTACGGCATGCCCCTGGAGGGCACCCGCGTGCTGGAGGGGGCCCTGCTGTGGACGGAGCCCGATCCCCACTGGAGGATCGTGGGCACCGGGGACCTGGATGGGGACGGGAAGTCCGACCTGGTCTGGTGGAACGGAATCACCGGCATGGTCTACGTCCTGTGCCTGGACGGTCTGGTGGTTAAGCCCCACGGGGAGGCCGACCAGGGACCGGACACCCACGGGCAGAGCCAGGGCCTTGGGGACCGTGTCAGCGGGGCTTCTCTAGTACCAGACCTCCAGG